>CAININ010000020.1 GCA_903849265.1 uncultured Acidimicrobiaceae bacterium | reverse complement strand
GACTTCCGCCCGAAGACGGGGGTCATCACCTGGCACGATTCGAGCGCTACCCGCTGTCGGTGCCACGCTGAAACGAGTGGACCAGGTCCATCAGGACCCGCTCGGGGGCCCCGCTCATCAGCGGAACGAGCTTGTCGGCAAACTTGGCGAACACCGGGTCGTTGTTGACCTCGGATGCGGCCTCATGGGAGTCGTAGACGACGACAGCACGGGCAACGCCTTGACCGGCGTCGCCGATGACCAGGCAGCTCGTCATGTGGGGATTCACGTTGAGGTAGCGGGGAACGAACTCGAGCAGAGCGTCGAGTACCTGCTGGTAGTGACCCGGCTTGGCGCGATCGGTGGCTTCGACGCCTTCAGGCATGGCGCTGCTTGTTGATGGGGCGCCGGTTCTGACGGCGCTGCAACCGCACTGTGCGACCACTGGCCGGTACGACGGGCGATCCGAGTTGCGGTGCCGCTACACGTGATGGCTGCCCCTATCCCCAGGACACGTTCCCCATTGGGACTTTTGCCCCTAGCGAGGACAGAAGTCGATCACGGAGACTGAGGAGAAGGCGTATCGAGCCGCGCGGGAGGCGCCATGCATGCAGTTGTCGGTGATCAGTTGGTGAGGCGTGGACCCGTCTCCGGGGTCCGCGAGATCGTAGGAACCGTTGTTGACGTGCAGCACGAAGACGGGAGTCCCCCGTATGTGATCCGTTGGTATGAGGACGGTCACGAGTCCGAGGTTCGCCCCAGTCCGGTGCGGTACCGGATCTGCAGTACCACTCACCGCAGGCGGCGCACCGACAACGTCGCGAACTGAACCCGACAGATCAGGAGCGACGATCGGATCCGGTCACGGGTAGGCAGCAACCCTTGCGCGACCCTTGTCCTTTGGCCGGTGGCGCACGCCTCGTGCGTGCGCTCCTGTCCGGCCCTCAGATCCGCTCGATGATGATGGCTGGTGCCATGCCGCCGGCTGCACACATAGTGACGAGGCCGAACTGCTTGTCCTGGCGCTCGAGCTCATCGAGCACGGTGCCGATCAGCATGGAGCCGGTGGCGCCGATCGGGTGGCCGAGGGCCATCGCTCCCCCGTTGACGTTGATCTTGTCGCGATCGATGTCGAGGTCACGGATGAACTTCTCGGTGACGACGGCGAAGGCCTCGTTGACCTCGAACAGGTCGATCTGATCGACGGTCATGCCCGCCTTGGCCAGAACCTTGCGGGCCGCAGGCACCGGTGCGTTGAGCATCAAGGTCGGGTCATCGCCCATGTTGGCCGTGGCCACCACTCGGGCCCGGGGCTTCATGCCGTGAGCCTTGGCGTAGGCCGGATTGGCCAACAAGATGGCAGCTGCACCGTCGACCACGCCCGATGAGTTGCCGGCGTGGTGCACGTGCTCGATCGTCAGGTCCGGGTACCGCTGGGCGATCATCTTGCGGAACGTCGTCCCCTCGTCGTCGAGTTCGTAGTCGGCAATAACCTGGAAGGACGCCGGCAGCGCCGCCAGCTTCTCCACCGTGGTGCCTGCCCGGGGATACTCCTCGACGGCGAGGGCCACCGAGCCATCCTCGTGGAACACGGGAATCAGGCTCCGGTCGAAGCGTCCTTCAGCGATGGCAGTAGCCGCTCGTGCCTGGGACAGCGCAGCCAGCTCGTCGAGCGCAGAACGCGGGATGTTCTCCATCGAGGCGATGGCATCTGCTGCCACTCCCTGGTTGGGCTGGGGGTAGATCGCCCGCAGGTGCATGTTGCCGCTGTCGATCATGCCACCGGCAACCATCGACCGGTTGGT
>CAININ010000019.1 GCA_903849265.1 uncultured Acidimicrobiaceae bacterium | reverse complement strand
CGCGTCGGTCAGCGCCGGGAACAACTCCACCAGGGTGTGTCGGAGCGCTTCGTGGACAGTGTCGTCGCGGTCGTACTCGGGCCGGATCGTCGACCCGAAGTGATAGGGGGCACCGCGTCCACCGAAGGCCATCCGGCCGTCTTGGGTGCGCTGGCCGTAGATGACGAGGTGACGATGGTCGGCGAAGGTCTCTCGGCCGGCGAGCCCGTGTTCATCCCAGAACGACTCGGGCAGGGGTTCGGTGGCGATCATGAGCGAGTAGACGGGGATGACATCTCGCCCGTGGTCGGCCAGGGTCCGGGTGTATCCCTCGGTCGCCCGCACCACCGTGGTGGCCCGCACCAGTCCACGTGCGGTGGTGACGACGCCGGGGTCGATGGCGGAGACTTCCGTCTGCTCGTACAGGGCGACACCCTGGCGCTCGACGACCTCGGCCAGGCCGCGCAGCAGGCGGGCCGGGTCGACTGCGGCGCAGTGCGGGGTGTAGGTGCCACCCAGGACATCGGTGGCGCCGACCCGCGCACGTGCCTCGGTGGCGGACAAGAAGCACAGGTCGTCTTCGCCGACACCGCGGCGGCGCGCCTCGTCGATCTCTTCGTGGGTCCTCTGCAGCTGTGCTGGGGTCCGGGCCAGCACCACGGTGCCGCCCTGCTCGAACCCGCAGTCGATGCCCTCGGCGGCAACCACGCGGCCGACTTCACGGATGGTCTCTTCCATGGCCAGCCGCTGGGCCCGTCCCGATCCGGGTCCGCACTGCTTGTCGAGGGATGCCTCCGACACCGAAAACAGCGCCGAGCACCAGCCCCCATTACGCCCCGAGGCTCCGAACCCGACGACATCGCGTTCGAGTACGGCGATCCGGAGCCCAGGGTCGGCCTGGTTCAGGTAGTAGGCCGTCCACAGTCCAGTAAGGCCACCGCCGACGATGGCCACATCGACCTCGGTGTCCCCGTCGAGCGGAGCCCGCAGCCCGATGGGCCCGGAAAGCCCATCCCACCACAAGGAGAGTCGCCGATAGCGCTCGCCCGATGGCGGGGTCAGATCTGCTTCCACGCCTCGGTCAGGACGGAGCGCAGCCGGGAGGTGATGTACTCGAACTCCTCGGGGCCACAGGTGAGCGGCGGGGCGAGCTGGATGACGGGGTCGCCACGGTCGTCGGCCCGGCAGATCAAACCGGACTCATAGAGGGCTCCGGAAAGGAACCCGCGGAGCAGGCGCTCGGCCTCGTCGTCGCTGAACGTCTCCTTGGTGTCCTTGTTCTTGACCATCTCGATGCCGTAGAAGTAGCCGGCTCCGCGGACGTCACCGACGATCGGCAGGTCCTTGAGGGTCTCGAGCGAGGCGCGGAACTCCG
Source organism: uncultured Acidimicrobiaceae bacterium (assembly GCA_903849265.1). Lineage (GTDB taxonomy): Bacteria > Actinomycetota > Acidimicrobiia > Acidimicrobiales > RAAP-2 > Bog-756. The sequence goes on along the minus strand of CAININ010000019.1, from coordinate 4,121 downwards.
CTTCGTGAGTCCGCACGTTTTCGAGGATCCCCTCCTTTTCGAACACCTCGATGTTGGCCACAGCCACCGCTGCGCTCACCGGGTGCCCGGCGAAGGTGATGCCGTGGAGGAAGCTCGAACCGGCCAGGAAGGGCTCGATGACCCGGTCGCTGACGGCAAGAGCGCCGAGCGGGGCGTAGCCACTGGTGAGGCCCTTGGCCATGGTGATCATGTCGGGTACGTAGTCGTAGCGCTCGGCGCCGAAGAAGTGCCCGAGTCGACCCCAGGCGCAGATGACCTCGTCCGAGACGAGCAGGACGCCGTAGCGGTCGCAGATCTCTCGCACCCGCTGGAAGTACCCCGGGGGCGGGGGGAAGCACCCGCCGGCGTTCTGGACTGGCTCGAGGAACACGGCAGCCACGGTCTCTGGGTCTTCGGCCAGGATCGCCTGCTCGATGGAGTCAGCGGCCCAGCGGCTGAACGCGTCGATGTCGTCCTCGAAGTAAGGGGCCCGGTAGAAGTTGGTGTTGGGGACCTTGAACGCACCGGGAACCAACGGTTCGAACGGCGTGCGGATCTCGGTCACGCCGGTGATCGACAGGGCGCCCATAGTGGCCCCGTGGTAGGAGATGTTCCGGCTGATGACCTTGTAGCGGTCGGGTTGTCCGATCAGCTTGAAGTACTGGCGGGCCAGCTTCCATGCCGATTCGACGGCCTCGCTTCCTCCCGTAGTGAAGAAGATCCGGTTGAGGTCGCCGGGAGTGCGCTCGGCGATCTTTTCCGCCAGCTCGACGGCCTTCGGGTGGGCGTAGCTCCACACGGGGAAGTACGCCAGCTTGGCCGCCTGCTCTGCGCCGGCCTCGACCAGCTCCATTCGACCGTGGCCGAGCTGGCTGGTGAACAGCCCGGACAAGCCGTCGAGGTACCGCTTCCCGTGCTGGTCGTAGACCCAGACGCCTTCGCCACGCACGATGACCGGTATTTCGTGGCCAGGAGCCTGGGACATCCGAGTGAAGTGCATCCAGAGGTGCCGGTGAGCACTTTCCTGCAGCTGTGCGTTCGAATACTCGGTCATCGTGTCCCCCATGTGTAGGTCTGCTTCTTCAGTTTCAGATACATGAACATCTCGGTGCTGCGCACGCCGGGGATCTGCCGGATCACTCCGTTGAGCAGGTCCAGCATGTGGTCTTCGTCCTCGCAGACGAGCTCGACGAGGATGTCGAACGTGCCGGTGACCATGACGACGTAGTCGATGTCATCGACGGCCGCGAGGCGATCGGCCACCTCGCGGGTGTCGCCATCGGCCCGGATCCCGACCATGGCCTGGCGGCGGAAGCCCACTTGTAGCGGGTCGGTGACGGCGACGATCTGCATGACCCCGGCATCGCGCATCTTCTGGACCCGCTGACGCACGGCTGCCTCGGACAGTCCCACCGCCTTGGCGATCGATCCGTAGGTACGGCGGCCGTCCTGTTGGAGCTGCTCGACGATCGCTTTGTTGACGTCGTCGAGCAGCCCGGTGGCTGGCGGAACCGGACCGTTCGAACTCATGGCTGGCCCGATCGACGTGCCGCCGCCTCGGCCGCCCTAGTAACGCGGTGGGTCATGTGCATACCTGTTCATTCTTAGCAGTTGCAGAACAGTTAACGCGTGATCTTCGACAAAAACAAGCGGATTTAGTAGATATCTGTGAAATTCTTTCCGGAAACACTTGTCAGATCGTCATTCATGGGCCACGATGACTCCCAACCGGCGAGCAGAGCATGTTCGCCTGCAACCAACGGAGAAGTCCGTCGACGACATCGAGCCATCCTGGGGAGGACCTGTGAGCATCAAGCGCCTGTCGAACTTCGTAGGGGGCTCCTACGTCGAGACCCGTGCGGGGGCTGCGTCCGAGCTGATCGACCCGAGCACCGGCGAGGTGAACCTCGAGGCTCCGGTTTCGGATGCGCAGGATGTCGACGCCGCCGTGGCTGTAGCTGCTGCTGCCTTCCCCGGATGGCGTGACGCCACACCGTCGGAGCGCAGCCTGGCGCTGATCCGGATCGCCGATGCCATCGAGGCACGGGCGGACGAGTTCGCCGCAGTCGAGGGTGCCGACACCGGCAAGCCGCTGGCGCTCACGCTGTCCGAGGAGATCCCGGCCATGGCGGACCAGATCCGGTTCTTCGCCGGAGCGGCCCGCAACTTAGAAGGCAAGTCTGCCGGCGAGTACCTGGCCGACCACACTTCGATGATCCGCCGGGAGCCGATCGGCGTATGTGCTGCGGTCACCCCATGGAACTATCCGATGATGATGGCGGTGTGGAAGTGGGCACCGGCGATCGCTGCAGGTAACGCCATGGTGCTCAAGCCCTCTGACACCACGCCGGCCTCCACCTTGCTGATGGCGGAGGTCATGTCCGAGTTCCTGCCCGATGGCGTCTTCAACGTCGTCTGCGGCGACCGTGACACCGGGCGCGCCCTCGTCGAGCATTCGACGCCGGCCATGGTCTCGATCACCGGGAGCGTCCGTGCTGGCATGGAGGTGGCCGGGTCGGCCGCCCACGACCTCAAGCGGGTGCACCTCGAGCTCGGTGGAAAGGCTCCGGTGGTCATCTTCGACGATGCCGACATCGCCGCTGCCGCCGAGGCGATCGCCATCGCCGGCTACTTCAATGCCGGCCAGGACTGCACCGCTGCCACTCGGGTGCTGGCTGCCCCGGGCGTGTACGACGACTTCGTGGCGGCACTGGCCGAGCAGGCCCAGGGTCAGACCGTGGGCGGGCTCGATGTGCCCGATGCCGACTTCGGACCGGTCAACAGCTCCGCACAGATGGAGCGGCTCAGCGGGTTCTTCGACCGACTCCCGAGCCACGCCGAAGTGGTCACCGGTGGCACTCGGGTGGGTGACCGCGGCTACCTGTTCGCCCCGTCGGTCATCGCCGGCCTGCATCAGGACGACGAGGTGATCCAGGAGGAGCTGTTCGGCCCAGCCATCACCGTGCAGCGTTTTTCGGACGAAGAGCAGGCCATCGCCTGGGCCAACGGCGTGCGCTACGGACTGGCGTCGAGTGTGTGGACCCAGAACCACGGGCGGGCCATGCGCATGGCCAAGGCGCTCGACTTCGGCTGCGTGTGGATCAACACCCACATCCCCGTTGTCGCCGAGATGCCCCACGGCGGGTTCAAGCACTCGGGCTATGGCAAGGACCTCTCGGGCTACGGCTTCGAGGACTACACCCGGATCAAGCACGTGATGAGCTACATCGGCAGTTGACCCGACGGGTGGCACCGGTCGGTAGCGCAATGGTGCAAGTGTTTGCAGGGCCACCGGGGGGACTGGTGGAGCAGGACCCGATAGGGGATAGCGAAAACCAGATGGCCGATCAGCAAGGGGAGACCACATGAGCAACGACATCACCGATAGCAGCGGAGTCCAACACGACGTACGGGGTCCGTTCGGGGCACCGGTTCCCGAGAGCGAGGTGGCCACTACCCTTCGAGCGGACGAACTCAACCTCTTCGACTCGACGGCCGTCGCCGTCTCTTCTGTTGCCCCGGCCTACTCCTTGGCCTCGACACTTGGCTTCATCTTCATCATCGCCGGCATCGCCTATGCCGGACCCGCACTCATGCTCGTGGCGTTCGTCCCGGTGCTCTTCATCGCCGTGGCCTACTTCCACCTGAACCGTCGCCACCCGCACGCCGGGGCTTCCTATGCGTGGCTGTCGAAGCTCGTGCATCCGACGGTCGGCTGGTACAACGGCTGGATCCAGATCGCCACCTCGGTGATCTTCTGCGTGGCCGCCCCGTTCCTGGCCGGCCAGTACACCTTGCTGCTCTTCAACTCCCTCGGGTGGATCTCGGACGCAGCCGCCAACAACGTCTGGTACGTGACGTTCACCGCCTCGCTGTTCCTCGCCTTCGTGACCTTCATCTGCATCTACGGCATCCGGTGGACGACCAACCTCCAGTGGATCCTGGTCATCATCGAGTACGTCGTCATCCTCGGTATGTCGATCGGCGGGATCATCAAGGTGGCCGTCTCGCATCCCAAGGGGTCGACCGCCTTCAATACCGGATGGTTCTGGCCGGGCAACATCCACGGGTACGAGGCTCTCGCCGCCGGTGCTGCCCTTGCGGTGTTCTTCTTCTGAGAT
>CAININ010000018.1 GCA_903849265.1 uncultured Acidimicrobiaceae bacterium | reverse complement strand
GTCAGCTTTCCCCGCTCACGGTGACGAGTGACGTAACGCTCGCCTCCGCCGGCACGCGCCACAGCCAACTCGGTGTTGACCAGGTCGAGGCCCTCGAGGAGGGCGCGCTCGTTCTCCTTGAAGGCGTCGGAGTCCGCGTCGACTGTCGTGGGGAGTACGGGCATGTGGTCTGTTGTCCCTGATAGGGGAAGTGCCGGGGCCCGGGTCGCATCGACTCGGCCGACGTGGGAAGAATAGGCCTATGAGGTTTACGCCGCGTGACGAGTCCGCCAGCATCAGTTCCCACGGTCCACTCGGGGTGGCACCGTGGTGATCCGGACCTATCCCCAAGGAAGCCCGGACGATTGGGAGTCGCCCTCGGTCGGGACGTCGAGGTCGGGAACGCCCGGCCGCCCGCTGTCCGCCGTCGTGCTGGCAGCCGGGCATGGGACCCGGATGCGCTCGGCCCGCCCGAAGCCGCTCCACCGCCTGTGCGGCCGGCCGATGATCTTGCACGTGCTCGACGCCCTGGCTGAACTGCCGATTGATCGCGTGGTGGTCGTCGTGGGACACCGGGCCGAATGGGTGACCAAGACCCTGATCGACCATGCCCCGCCGGGCATGTCCATCGAGTTCGTGGAGCAGGTCGAGCAGCGCGGCACAGGGGATGCCATGGCGGTCGCCCTCACCGGGCTCCCCGACGAGGATGACGGCGAAGACGGAGACGTCGTCATACTGCCGGGGGACACCCCGCTGCTTCGACCGGGCACGCTCGCCCGGCTGGTCCGTTCCCACCGGGGCACCGATGATGCCGCCACGCTGCTCACCGCAGTTCTCGACGACCCGACCGGCTACGGCCGGGTGGTTCGAGGGCGCGATAACGCAGTGGCTCGCGTGGTCGAACAGTCGGACGCCACCGATGAGCAGCTCGAGGTTCGTGAGGTAAACACCTCGATGTACTGCATCAAACGCAGTGTGCTGGCTCCATCGCTGCGGAGGCTCAGCCCGTCCAACGCGCAAGGGGAGTACTACCTGACCGACGTGGTCGAGGTGCTCTATGAGGCGGGCCACCGGGTGGGCTCGGTAGTGGTGGAGGACACGATGGAGGTGGCTGGCGTGAACGATCGGGCACAACTGGCCGTGGCCGAGGCCGAGCTACGCCATCGGATCAACGAACGGTGGATGCGCAGTGGGGTGACCATGTGGGACCCCGAGACCACCTACATCGACGTGGACGTCACCCTGGCCACCGACGTCGTGCTCTTACCCGGGGTGATCCTGCAGGGTGCCTGTGTGGTGGGCGAGCACGCGGAAATCGGGCCGGACACCCGGCTGGTCGACACCACCGTCGGAGCAGGCGCAACAGTTGCGTCGAGTGTGTGCCGGCGATCGGTCATCGGTCCCGACGCCCGAGTCGGGCCCTTTTCGGTGCTCGACGAAGGGAGCGAGGTCACGGCTGGCGGGAGGGTCGGGCCGACGGCATCTGACCCCGACCCCGGGTCGCGATAACTTCGTCACATGGAATTCACCCCCCGCCGCCGACTCGACCTCTTTTCGGGCCGCTCCCATCCTGAGCTGGCCCAGGAGATCGCCTCGCAGCTGGGGGTGGATCTAGGAGAAGCCAACCTGCGCGAGTTCGCCAACGGCGAGATCCACTGCCGGTTCGACAACTCCATCCGAGGGAGCGACGTATTCATCGTCCAGACCCACTGCGGTCCGGTTAACGACTCGCTCATGGAGCACCTGATCATGATCGATGCCGCCAAGCGGGCCTCGGCTAAGCGGATCACCGCTGTCTGCCCGTACTACGGCTACTCCCGCCAAGACCGCAAGGCGACCGGTCGCGAGCCCATCACGGCGAAACTGGTTGCCGACATGCTGTCGGTGGCCGGAGCCGACCGGGTGGTCAGCGTCGATCTCCACTCGGGACAGATCCAGGGGTTCTTCGATATCCCGTTTGACCATCTGACAGCCGCGCCGGTCATGATCGACTACATGCGCAAGCACCTGAGCGACGACCTGGTGGTCGTGGCCCCGGATGCAGGCCGAGTCAAGGTGGCAGAGCGGTTCAGCCAGCACCTCACCGCCGACCTCGCCGTGGTGCACAAGCGCCGCCTGCGCGGGGTGGCCAACCATGTCGAGGCGCTACACGTTGTCGGTGAGGTCGAGGGGCGCCAGTGCGTCCTCATCGATGACATGATCGACACCGCGGGCACCATCGTGGCCGCCGCCGACCTGCTCGCTGACCGCGGCGCCTCCGAGGTCTGGTGCATGGCCACCCATGCCGTCCTGTCCGATCCGGCCATCGACCGGTTGAAGAACTCCGCCCTGACCAAGGTCGTGGTGACCAACACTCTTCCTATTCCGCAAGACAGGCGTTTCGACAAGCTCGAGGTCCTGTCGGTTGCCAACCTGATCAGCAGCGCTATCGACGCCGTGTTCGAGGACACCTCCGTCTCTGAGATCTTCGGTGGCGAAAACCTGGCGTAGGGGCCAGCCCGGGGCCAACCGCCCCGGTGGTGCCGGTGAGGACGAGTCGTCGGTAGTAGTTGCGGTGGCCGCTCGCTGTGGTTAGCCAGGTCGACTAAGATGGAAACATGCAGGTGAACATGCATGATGCCAAAACCAACCTGTCTCGCCTCGTAGCTGCCGTCGAGTCAGGGGAGACCGACGAGATCGAAATCGCCCGAGCTGGACATGTGGTGGCACGACTCGTCCCGGCCCGACCTCGTCCGGTGCGCACTCCGGGGTACTGGGCCGGTGCTGTCCGCATCCACCCCGACTTCGACGAACTGCCCAACGAGGTGGCCAGGGCGTTCGAGGGTGGACAGCCATGAAGATCCTGCTCGACACCCATGTGCTCCTGTGGTGGCTGTCCGGCGACCGAGCGCTGCCTCGGGCGGCGCACGCAGCGATCGCAGATCCGGAGACCACAGTGGTGGTGTCGGCCGCATCAGCGTGGGAGATCGCCATCAAACGGGTGGCCGGTCGACTCGAAGCTCCGGACGACCTTGTCGATGCGTTGCGTGCCAATGACTTCGAGATGCTCGCCATCAGTGTCGCCCACGCGCTTGCCGCGGGCCGCCTGCCACCGCATCATGGCGACCCGGTCGACCGCATGCTGGTGGCGCAGGCCCAGATCGAAGGACTGACGCTCGTGACCGTCGATCAGCGGCTGCCCGAGTACGACGTCACGCTCCTCGCAATCTGACCGGTCTTGACGGCACCCGGCGATCCACGCCCTCGACCAGGTTGCTGCTCGAGCTAGCCGGCGGACGAGGGCCCAGTTGCCATCGCAAACAGCGGTGTGTGCCGGGTCCCAGGCGGGCGTTTGACCTGGTGAACCGAGGCGTGTGGCCCGGGGGCCGGGCTTGCGTCTATCATGGTGAGCCGTCAGCAGCGGTCGCATCCGATCCGTGCCCAGTGCACGATCTGGACCCGTGATCCTGTGCTCGTCTCAGTGCCTCCCGAGGAGTTCCCGCATGCCCGAAACCACGCTCACCGCCACCACCGGCCGCGAGATCGGATCCAGTTCGACCCGGCGCCTCCGCGCCGAGGGGCGCATCCCCGCAGTCGTCTACGGCCACGGCACCGACCCGATCCCGGTGGCGGTCGTCGGCCGCGAGTTCCAGATCGCCATGTCGGGCGAGGCCGGACTCAACACCCTCCTCTCGCTCAACGTCGACGGCACCGAGCACCTCACTCTGGCCCGTGACATCCAGCACCACCCGGTGCGTAACACGGTCAGCCACATCGACTTCCTGATCGTCCGCCGCGACGAGCTCATCAGCGCCGAAATCACCATCAACCTGGTGGGCGAGGCCGTCGAGGTCGGACACGGCGACGGCATCGTGGACCAGCAGCTGTTCACGCTCCACATCAAGGCCAAGCCCATGGACATCCCGAACTCGGTGGACCTCGACATCTCGTCGCTCACCATCGGTGGGGCCCTGCACGTGTCGGACATCGCCATTCCTGCCGGGGTCGAGCTCGAGTCTGACCCGGAGGCAACGGTTGCCGCCGGTATCCCGCCCCGGGTCCAGGCCGCCGCCGAAACGGGCGAGGCCGCCGAAGAGGCGGCTCCCGCCGCCACCGACGAGGCCTAGGCCCTGCTCGGCCGCCGCGAGGGGGCGGATGCTCCCCGACGGGGGGCGACCATGGACCTCCTCGTGGTCGGGCTCGGGAATCCGGGTCCCGAGTACGACGGCACCCGGCACAATGTCGGTGCCGATGCCGTCGACCTGCTGGCGGCGCGCCATCACGGCACGCTGTCGGCCGAAAAGGGACTGCGATCCCGTGCCGGTCAGATCCGCATCGACGGGCACCCTGTGCTGTGCGCCGTCCCGCTGACCTACATGAACGAGTCGGGGCTGGCCGTTGCCCCGCTGGTTCGCCGGGCCGGCATCGAGCAGCCCGCCGATGAGCAGGCGACCACGTCGCGCCTCGTGATTCTCCATGACGAGCTCGACCTCCCGTCGGGACGGGTCAAGGTCAAGGTCGGGGGAGGCACGGCCGGCAACAACGGGCTGAAGTCGATCCACGCCCACCTCCACACCGGCGACTACCTGCGGGTCCGGATCGGCATCGGAAAGCCGCCAGGGCGTCAGCCCGGGGCCGACTACGTCCTGAAACGACCGGGCAAAGAGGAGCGGGAGATCCTGCGGATCGCCATCGAGGTGGCGGCCGACGCGGTGGAGCTGATCGCCACCGTCGGGGTCGAGGCGGCCATGAACCGGATCAACACCGCCGAATAGTGCAATTGGCACGCCGAGAAACTCGGACGTGCGCGTGCAGTCAATAGGCGTGCACCTACAGCGCGTCCGGCACCCCCGCCGGTCACCGGTACCCTGACCTGGTGAATCTCCGATCGCTGCCCGCGCTGCTCCGCAACGAGCCCGCGATGACCCAGGTGGTGGGTGTGCGCGGCGCCACGCTGGCCGTCTCCACACCGGCGCAGGCGTTCGTCCTGGCCGGCCTCATCCGGCTCGGATCGAGGCGCCCAGTGCTGATCGTGACCCCGACCGCAGTGGCCGCATCCCAGATGGCCCACGATCTGGCTGTGTTCGCCAGTGACGCGTCGTCAGACCCGTCGGATTCGTCGCTGTCGGTCGATGTGTTTCCTGCGTGGGAGACGCTCCCGTTCGAGCGCATCAGTCCCGAAGTGCACACCATGGGCCGACGACTCCGGCTGCTGTGGGCCCTTGGCGGCGGCAGCGGTGCGCCGGTGCCCGATATCGTCGTCGCCCCGATCAAGGCAGTGCTGCAGCGGCTCGGCCCCTGGCGCATCGCGGCTCGGCCGGTGGTCGTGTCGAAAGGCGACCGGATCGTCGTCGAGGAGCTGGTGGCCGAGCTGGTCGCCCTCGGCTACCGGCGAGAGTCACTCGTCGAGCATCGAGGCGAGCTGGCGGTGCGGGGCGGCATCGTCGACGTCTTTCCGTCGACGGCCGACGAGCCGATCCGGATCGACCTGTGGGGCGACGAGATCGACCGGTTGACCCGGTTCGATGTTGCCGACCAGCG
>CAININ010000017.1 GCA_903849265.1 uncultured Acidimicrobiaceae bacterium | reverse complement strand
GGAGGCCATCCGTGACGAGGTGCGCAAGACCACCGGGATCGAGCTGGCCACAGAGGTCCGGATGGTGGGCTTCGCCACCGATTCCGGATCCGATTCCGGATCCGATTCCGGATCCGATTCCGGATCCGATTCCGGATCTGATTCCGGATCTGATTCAACCGAAGGGGCAGCAGGGGCAGCAGGGGCCGCCGGAGCCGCCGGGGCCGCCGGGGCCGAACCATGAGCCACCCGACCGATGACCGGGAGACGATCGATCCGAGGATCCGCCAGCGCCGTGAGCAGGTGGAGCGGAGCCGAACCCAGAAACGCCTCCTCTGGCTGGCCGGGGTCCTTGCTGCGTGCGCACTGGTCGCCCTCGGCATCTTCCTGCTCCACACCCCGTGGTTCGAGGCGAAGGTCGTCACGGTGGTCGGCACCCACCCGAACACCAGCGATCTCGCTATTGAGTCCGCCGCCGGGCTCCTCCATCATCCGCCACTGATCAGCGTTGATCCGGGGACGACCGCGGCCAAGGTCGAGTCCCTGCCTTTTGTCGCATCGGCCCAGGTCACACGACATTGGCCGGATGCGGTCACCATCGCCGTGACCGAGCGCAAGCCGGTGGTGACCATGGCCGGACCGGCGTCCGTGTGGTCCACCCTGGACGGGGCCGGGCGGACGCTGGCCGTCACACCGGCCCGGCCGAATGTTCCTTCCCTCGTCGTGCGGGTCCACGCAGGCACGGTGGCGCCTGGCCGCGTCGGGTCGACGGTCGCGCCGGCGGCGGAGCCCGGCCTGCGTGTGGCTCGCACCCTGCCACTGGCGTTCGCCGGGCAGGTCACCTCGATCACAGTGGCCGTCGACGGGACGGTGTCTCTGGCATTGAACTCCGGTCTGGTGGTCCTGATGGGCACCGGCAGCGATCTCCCCGCGAAGTACGAGGACATCGCCGCCATCATCGCCAACGCTCCGCTGCACGGGGCCCATACCATCGACGTGACCGTGCCGCAGTCGCCGACGGTCGCGCCGTGACATCGGACATGCTGCTGGCGGGGGTCGGCGGAGGCCGTGCAGCCCGCTCCTGGCCACGGTGCTTGACCCTGGGCGGTGTGAACCGTATCGTTGGCGCGAACTCGCAGGTTGGAACGGTTTCAACCTTTGGTCGAGGGTGAGGAACTTCATGACCGTTCCGGCACAGAGCAACTACTTCGCCGTTATCAAGGTGGTAGGAGTAGGCGGTGGCGGCGTCAACGCCGTCAACAGGATGATCGAATCGGGTCTGCGAGGTGTCGAGTTCATCGCCACCAACACAGACGCCCAGGCGCTGCTGATGAGTGACGCAGACCTGAAGCTCGACATCGGGCGCCAGTTGACCCGAGGACTCGGCGCCGGCAGCGACCCCGAAGTGGGACGTCTGGCCGCCGAGGAGCACCGATCCGAGATCGAGGAAGCGCTGAAGGGCGCGGACATGGTCTTCATCACGGCAGGCAAGGGAGGTGGCACCGGCACCGGTGCGGCTCCGGTCGTGGCCGAAATCGCCAAGGGCCTCGGTGCGCTCACCATCGGCGTGGTCACCCGACCGTTCACCTTCGAGGGACGTCGCCGTTCGGTCCAGGCCGAACAGGGGATCCAGAATCTGAAGGAGAAGGTCGACACCCTGATCATCATCCCGAACGACCGGTTGCTGACTGTGTCGAACGAGAAGACGTCGATGATCAACGCGTTCAAGATGGCCGACGAGGTGCTCATGCAGGGCGTCCAGGGCATCACCAGCCTGATCACCATTCCCGGACTCATCAACACCGACTTCGCCGACGTGAAGATGATCATGTCGAACGCTGGTACTGCCATCATGGGCATCGGTTCGGCAACAGGCGAGGGCCGGGCGGTCAATGCCGCACGTGCGGCCATCACCAGCCCGCTCCTCGAGGCGTCGATCGAGGGAGCCCGGGGAATCCTGCTCAACATCGCCGGTGGACCGGACCTCGGACTGTTCGAGGTCAACGAGGCAGCCGAGATCATCCACGGTGTCGCCCATCCGGACGCCAACATCATCTTCGGCAGCGTCATCGACGAGGCCATGGGCGAAGAGGTGCGAGTCACCGTCATCGCTGCCGGCTTCGAACGGTGGGAGGCCCAGACCCCGGTCCGCGCCGGCGCCACAGCACCGGAGTCGAGCGGTCGCGACGAGTCCCGCAGTCGGGTGCTCGGGGCCGAGACGGCCCACGAGGACATCTTCGCCACTCCGGCGGACGACGACCTCGGTATGGGCGACGACGACTTCGACGTGCCTTCGTTCCTCCGCTGAACCTCCCGGTGGCGCAGACCCCCGGTGCTCGCACGGTCGAGTTGCCGGGGGGCGTCATGGCGGCGTGGAGCGACGCTTCCCGTGGTGACCTGCGACCCACCGGGCACGGCCCAGCGGATGGGGTCCCGTTGGTGCTCCTTGCTGGCGAACTGGCGGAGGCAACGCACAGCCGGGTCGACAAAGTGGCCTGGGTGACCCAAGTGCACGGTTCCCAGGTACATGCCGTGCAATCCGAAGAGAAGGCGTTCGGCCTCGGGCCTGAACTGTTGCACCTGGGGGAGGCGGACGCCCTGGTGTCGGCATCATCCGGTGTGGCCCTGTGCGTCTTGACTGCCGACTGCGCCCCGCTCGCTCTCGCCAGTGCGGAAGGGGTGTTTGGCGCCGTGCACGCCGGCTGGCGCGGCCTGCACGCCGGCGTGGTCGAGGCTGCAGTAGATCGGATGCGGGGATGGGGAGCTACCGAGATCGTCGGCTCCCTCGGCCCGTGTATCCACGTCGAGTGCTACGAGTTCTCGCAGCAGGACCTCGACACTGTTGGCGAGGTCTACGGCGATGGCGTCCGTGGCCGGACAAGGGCTTCAAGACCCGCACTGGACGTGTCCGCTGGCATTGCCGCCGCACTGGAGCGGTCTGGTGCTCGGATGGCTCCTGGGGTCGACGCGTGCACGGCGTGCGGTGACGGGTACTTCTCCCATCGGGCCCGTCGCGATCTTGGTCGCCAGGCGCTGTTGGTGTGGTCGACATCCCAGACGACGAAACAGTGACCCCGACGAGCTCGTCGACACCCGCCGACTTTGCCGAACGCCTGTCATCGATCCGGTCCCGGATCGACGCCTCCGCACCCAACCCGGCGCTGGTGACCTTGGTGGCTGTCACGAAGGGGTTCGGTCCCGAAGCGGTGCGTTTGGCGCTGGGTGCTGGGTTGACTGCGGTGGGGGAGAACTACGCCGACGAGCTGGTCGCCAAGGCGGCGGCCGTCGCCGGGGAGCCCGGCCCCGCCCCGCAGTGGCACTTCTTGGGGGCCATCCAACGCAACAAGGTGCCCCGCCTGGCGCCGATCGTCGCCTGCTGGCAGGCAGTCT
>CAININ010000016.1 GCA_903849265.1 uncultured Acidimicrobiaceae bacterium | reverse complement strand
GGCCGACGCCGAGATCGACGAGGGCTTCCTCGACCAGGGGCTCTCGATCGGCTGACGATCTGACCCGTCGGCTGCGGCCCGCCCGCGGACGGAGTAGACCGTGGGCATGGACCTCCGGATCTTCACCGAACCCCAGCAGGGTGCCTCGTACGACGAACTCCTGGAGGTGGCCCGCGCCGCCGAAGATCACGGCTTCAGTGCCTTTTTCCGCAGCGATCACTACCTAAAGATGGGGAACGTCTCCGGACGGCCCGGCCCCACCGACGCCTGGATCACGCTGGCCGGCATCGCCCGCGAAACGAGCACGATCCGGCTCGGCACGCTCGTGACGGCGTCGACGTTCCGCCATCCCGGGGTGCTGGCTATCTCGGTGGCTCAGGTGGACGCCATGAGCGGCGGCCGGGTCGAGCTGGGTATCGGGGCGGCCTGGTACGACGCAGAGCACACCGCCTACGGCATCCCGTTTCCTCCCTTGGGCGAACGGTTCGAGCGCCTGGAAGAGCAGCTGGCCGTCATCACCGGCCTGTGGGCGACACCCGAGGAGGAGCAGTTCGGGTTCACGGGTCGTCACTACGCGCTGACCGACAGCCCGGCCCTGCCCAAGCCGACCCAGCGACCCGGTCCGCCGATCATCATCGGAGGCTGGGGTCCGAAGCGCACGCCCCGGTTGGCGGCAACCTATGCGGCCGAGTTCAACCTGGGGTTCGCCAGCCCCAAGGACAGCGCCACGCAGTTCGACGTGGTCCGCACCGCGTGCCGGGCGCAGGACCGCGACCCGACGTCGCTGGTGTACTCGGTCGCCCAGGTGGTGTGCTGCGGCGAGACCGAGGCCGACATCGCCCGCCGGGCGGCCACCATCGGACGCGAGGTCGATGAGCTTCGCGAGCACGGGCTGTGCGGCACGCCCGCAGAGGTCACCGAGAAGTTGCACCGGTTCGCCGAAGTGGGCTGCGGCCGTACCTATCTACAGGTTCTGGACCTCGCTGACCTCGACCACCTGGCGCTCATCGGTGAAGTGGTGCTGCCGGCCGTGGCTGGGATCTGAAGACCGGCAAACGGACGACTCAGGCAGCAGCCGGCACGAGGCCCCACTGCTCGGCGACGAGGGTGAGCGACCTCGCCCGCGTGGCGAGCGAGTGGGCCCGGGTCGACAGCATCAGCTCGTCGGCTCCCGTGCGCTCGACCAAGGCCGCCAATCGTGTCTGGACCGCCACTGGGTCGCCCACGATGTGGTCGGCCGTTGCCGCACGGACCACGGCACGCTCCTGGTCGGTGAAGGGATAGGCGGCGGCCTCTTCAGGAGTGACCACGGGGGAGAGATTGCCGGTGCGCAGCTGCAAGACGGTCAGGGCGGACGGGCCGGCCAGCCACCGCGCTTCCTCGTCCGTGTCGGCGCACAGGACCGAGGCCGCCACCATCACGTAGGGCTCGCCCAGCAGGCCGGTCGGACGGAAGTTCGACCGGTAGAGGGCGACGGCCTCGTCGACCAGTGCCGGGGCAAAGTGGAAGGCAAAGCTGAACGGCAGTCCGAGCATGCCGGCGAGCTGGGCGCTGAACGTGGAGGAGCCGAGCAGCCACATCTGCGGCAGGTAGCCGCGACCGGGCACCGGTGCCGGATGGCCGGTGGGGCCGTCGCTATCGACCAGGTAGTTGATGAGCTCGACCACATCCTCGGGAAAGTGCTCGGCACCGAGGTCCGCGCTGCGGCGCAGGGCCCGGGCCGTGGCCGGGTCGGTGCCAGGGGCGCGGCCGAGGCCGAGGTCGATCCGACCGGGGTGGAGCGCCTCCAGGGTGGCGAACTGCTCGGCCACCACCATCGGGGCGTGGTTGGGCAGCATCACTCCGCCGGCACCCACCCGAAGCGTGGTGGTGGCATCGGCGAGGTGACCGATGAGGACGGCCGGGGCGGAACTGGCTACGGCGGGCATGCCGTGGTGCTCGGCCACCCACATCCGGTGGTAGCCGAGCGTCTCGACCACTCGGGCGAGCCGAGTGGTGTCCGCCAGCGCGTCGGCCGGGGTGGCGCCCTTGGCCACCGTCGCCAGGTCGAGAACCGAAAGGGTGGTCATGCCCCAGTCAACACCCGCCAGGCACGGTTGCTTCCACCGCCCCGTTGCCCGAGCGGCCCGACCTAGGCGGTGGTGACGATCTCCTCGATCCGCGCCAGGGTCTTGGCCATGTTGGCGGCTGTCTTCTCGGGGAGGCCGGTGAGGCGCAGCAGCGCCCGCTGGTGGTCTTGGCTGATATCCCAGATCTCCCGGACCCGGGTGCCGCCCTCGACCGGCTCGAGCTCGTAGCGCCAGATCCTTCCCCCCACGAACCGGCCCACGAATCCCCCCGGACGGCTCTGCCATGCGATCCGGCGGTCCTGCTCGAACTCGATCACAGTGGAGACCATCGAGTACCGCATGCCCTGCTGCATCGACATCCCGAACGTCGACCCCAGTACGAGCTTCTGCGGAGCACCGGGCTTCACCTGCTTCACGGTCCCCGACCCGTCGATCTCGGGGTGCCGAGCGGCATCGTCGATCAAGGCGAAGATGGCTGCTGGTCCGGCGGGGATGACTCGTTCGACTGCTACGACATCGCCGTCCATGGTGTCCTCCGCTGGGTGTCGGGTACCGCCTCAGCCCCTGCAGTCGAGCCTATGCGGTCCTGGCCGAGGACGTCCTGGTCGTCGCCACCGCCCCAGCGCCGCGGTCGCACCGCGCTGCCTGCAGTCGAGGTGCCATCATCGAGGCCATGCCCTCGCCCACCGTCACCGTCACCGAGGCCGTGGCCGCGCTCGGATCCCGGGACCCGGTGCTGGCCCGTCTGATCGAGCGTCATGGCGCGGCTCCGCCTCGGCGCAGGGTGCCCGCGTCGGATCGGTTCGGCGCACTGGCTCGGATGATCGTCCATCAACAGCTCGCCGGTTCGGCCGCCGCCTCGATCCATCGTCGCTTCGTCGATGCCTTGGGCGGCGAGGTGACAGCCGCCAGTGTGTTGGCGGCATCCCCTGCTCTCTTGACCTCCTGCGGGCTGAGCCGGGCCAAGGAGGCGTCCATCCGCGACCTGGCCGACAAGGTCCTCTCCGGCGAAGTCGAACTGGACCGCATCGGCCGGCTCGCCGACGCCGATGTCGTGGCTCACCTGACGGTCGTCAGAGGGGTGGGACCGTGGACAGCCCAGATGTTCCTGATGAACACCCTGAGCCGCCTCGATGTGTGGCCGACCGGCGACTTCGGGGTCCGGGCCGGCTTCGGCCGAGCGTGGGGCCTCGACGGCCCCCCGGCACCAAATGAGCTCGAAGCGCTGGGTGAGCCCTTCCGGCCCTACCGGAGCCTGGTCGCCTGGTACTGCTGGCGGGCCGCCGACGAGCGCTGAGTCCCGGACCGGGTCAGCGACGGGCCTTGAGGTCGGCGCAGATATCGGCGAAGTGGCCGGGGTCGGGGCGCCGGGTGCACTCGAGGCTGACGGTGTCGGCGATGCCTCCGACCTTGTCGCGGATGCGGTCGGCGATCTCATGGCGACGGCCGACGATGGCGATCGATTCGACCATCTCGTCGGTGACGAGGTCGGCCATGTCGTCCCACCGGCCCTCTTTCGACAAGGCGTTCAACCGGGGATGCAGACCCTCCCACCCGTTGCACTCGAGCACCCGCGCATAGGCCGGGGTCGATCCGTAGAAGGCGAGCTGGCCCCGGACGGTGGCGATCGCCTCGTCGAGCTCGGCTCCGGTGTCGCCGGTGGCGATCATGGTCACCACGGCCAGCTCGACGTCGGACCGGTCCCTGCCGGCTGCGGCCAGGCCCTCGGTGATGCCCGGGAGTGTGAGCTGTTCCAGCGACTCGCGGGTAGAGAAGGGATGGACGAGGATCCCGTCTCCCACTTCTGCCGCCGCCCGGGTGAGCAGGGGACCCACCGCGCCGAGCAGCACCTTGGGTCGACCGAAGCGAGCCGGGCCGGGGTCGAAGGCGGGGGGCATCAGGGTATGGGTATAGAACTCGCCCCGGAAATCGAGCGGGGCCAGGCCGTCCCAGGCGTCCCAGATGGCCCGGATGGCCAGGACCATCTCGCGTAAGCGGGCTGCGGGCCGCGACCACGGCATCGAGTAGCGACGTTCGATGTGCGGGCGGATCTGGGTTCCCAGTCCGAGGGTCATGCGGCCGGCAGAGGTGTCTTGCAGGTCCCGGCCGACCGTGGCCAGCAGCATCGGGGTCCGGGCAAAGGCGATGGCGATGGCCGTTCCCAGCCGCAGGGTGGTGGTCCGATCGGCCGCCAGCACCAGGGGCAGGAACGGGTCGTGGCGGGTCTCGTAGGTGAACGCGCCGTCGAATCCAGCCGACTCCAGCTCGGCGAAGAGCTTGCCGGCCGTTGCCAGCTCGGGCACGGGGACCGTGGTGCAGATCTGCAGCGTGCGCCCTGTGTCGGCGTGCATCCCCGGGATCCTTTCCGTGGCGGAACATCCGCAACCCCGTCAGACGCTATCGGGGGTGGCCGACGTGCGGTCCGGCGGATTGCGCACCCGAGCCGTGCGCTGTCATGTCGGGGCTCTGCTGGGAATCTTGAAGACGCACGGGGCAGACTGGCGGGGAGCACGAGGATCGGACGTGCGGGTGCCCCGGCGGCAGCCACCACTCGGTCCGACCATCTGGAAGGAAGTGACGACACGATGCCAGTACGCCTTGAACCCGCTGACCAGGAACCCCCCACCCTCATGACGGTCCACCCCAGTCCGATCGGTCCGCTCACGTTGCTGTCGCGGGGCGGCGTCCTGACACATCTCGACATGGAAGATCAGGCTCATGTGGCAGACGTGCCGGCGACAGCGCGCCGCGACGACGCATCGTTCGCCGAGGTGACACGACAGCTCGACGAGTACTTCGCCGGCGAGCGAACCACGTTCGAAGTGCCCGTGCATCTCGACGGGACCGAGTTCCAGCGCTCCGTATGGACGCAGCTGTGCGCCATCCCCTACGGCACGACGATCAGCTATGGCGAGCTGGCCCGCCGAGTCGGAAACCCCAAGGCGTCGCGAGCCGTAGGCCTGGCCAACGGCCGCAACCCCGTCGCCGTGATCGTTCCATGCCACCGGGTCATCGCCGGCGACGGATCGCTCGGTGGATACGGAGGCGGACTCGACCGCAAGACCCATCTCTTGGACCTGGAGCGAGCACCACGGTCGTGACTCCCCGTGGCGCCGGCCGAGATCGGGACTCCCCGCCCTAGTCTTGGCCTCCATGGACGGGACGACCGAGGACCGAGACGGCACCGGGGACACCCCCGCCAGCAGGTTCGACGACCCACAGCTCCACCCTCTGGCTGTCATCATCGTGGACCACGGCTCCCGGCGAACCGAGGCCAACGAGACGCTCGAGGCTTTCGTGCACGCGTCGGCCGGACGGCTCCCGTACGCGATCGTGGAGCCCGCTCATATGGAGCTGGCCGAGCCGTCGATCACTACCGCGTTCGACCGGTGCGTCGCTTCCGGGGCT
>CAININ010000015.1 GCA_903849265.1 uncultured Acidimicrobiaceae bacterium | reverse complement strand
CGCCTTGGGTGCGGGACTGGCCAGCGAGGGCGCTGACGTCGTCGACGTGGGCGTCCTGCCCACTCCGGCGCTGGCGTGGCTGTCCGTCAAGAGAGACTTGCCCGCCGTCGTCATCTCGGCGTCGCACAATCCGTTCGGCGACAACGGCATCAAGCTGTTCGGCGCGGGGGGGATGAAGCTGACCGTGGACCTCGAGCAGTCCATCGAGGATGAGCTGCAACGCGTCCTCGATCCCGGGGTGAAGGGACCCCGGCCGCTCGAGGGCCATGGAGTGGGAACGATCCGGACCGAGGATGACCTCGGCGGCCCGTACGTCGACTACCTCCTCGGCGCGCTCGACGGACGGACGTTGGATGGCATGCGGGTCGTCGTCGACAGTGCCAACGGGAGCGCTTCTGCGCTGGCCGCTCAACTGTTCGAGTCGGCAGGCGCCGAAGTCATCGCGATCGGGTGCGACCCCGACGGAACCAACATCAACGCCGGCTGCGGCTCGACGGCCACCGAGCTGCTGTCGAGTGCGGTCGTCGAACACGGAGCCCACCTCGGGCTGGCCCTCGACGGCGACGCCGATCGGCTGCTGGCCGTCGACGAGACCGGAACGCTCGTCGACGGTGATTCGCTCCTCGCGCTGTTCGCTACGGACCTGGCAGACCGGGGACAGCTCGCCGGTAACACTGTGGTCGTGACGGTGATGACGAACCTCGGGTTCCGGCGGGCCATGGAGGAGCGGGGCATCCTGGTCAAAGAGACCGACGTCGGCGACCGCCACGTGCTGGCGGCCATCGACAAGGAGGGCTTCTCCCTCGGGGGCGAGCAGTCCGGCCACATCATCTTCCGGCGGCTGTCAACCACCGGCGACGGCATGCTGACGGGTCTGGTGCTGGCAGACCTGCTCGCCCGCACCGGGTCGTCGCTGGTCGAACTGCTCGACGGCCTGATCGAAGCCGTCCCCCAGACCTTGATCAACGTGAAGGGTGTCGATACGTCGCTGTTGTCCCACGTCGATTCGATCGGGATGGCCATCGATCAAGAGGCGGAAGCGATGGGGGATACGGGGCGCGTGCTGGTCCGTCCGAGCGGGACCGAGCCGGTGGTCCGAGTGATGGTCGAATGCACCCAGCCGGGTGTGGCCGAGGCGGCGGCCGGCCGGCTCCATTCTTTGATCGAGCACGAGCTGCTGGCTGCGGCCGAGGAGCGCGATGCCACGGCGAGGGCGGCGGCCGAGGCCTTGGCGCTCGAGCTCGACGCCAGCATCTGATCTGACCGCATCTGACCCGACAACGGCTGTGCCCGCCCATAGCGTCCGGCCTATCGGGGTTGTGTCCGGGGCAACTAGCGTGACCTCTTATGTGCGGCATCATCGGTATCACCAAAGGGTCGGGTCCAGACGACGGGGTCCAGTCGGTCCTCGACGTCCTAGTCGAGGGACTCGCCCGCTTGGAGTATCGAGGCTACGACTCGGCCGGTCTGGCCATGGTGGGCCCGACGGCCGCTGATGGGATGTGGCGGGTCCGGGCCGCCAACGGCACCCGTTCGCTCGACGACCTCACCAAACGCACCGACGACGCACCGACGCACCCGTCCGCCGGCATCGGGCACACCCGGTGGGCCACCCACGGGCGGCCCAACGAAGACAACGCCCACCCTCACGCCGACTGCACCGGCCGCCTGGCACTGGTCCACAACGGCATCATCGAGAATCACATCGAGCTGTCCGACGAGTTGATCGCCGACGGCCACCACCTCGAGTCCGAGACCGACACCGAGGTCCTGGCCCACCTCATCGAGGCCCACCTGGCCGCCGCCCCGGCGGAGGGCGTCGTGGGGGCGGTCCGGTCCGCACTGAGCCGGGTGCGCGGAGCGTTCGCCCTGGCGGTGGTGCATGCGGACGACCCCGATGCCATCGTGGCCGCCCGCCGAGTCTCGCCGTTGATCATGGGGGTCAACGAAGGGGCGGCCTTCTTGGCATCGGACATCCCCGCCATCCTCGGGCTGACCCACGACTTCTTCATCCTCGACGATGACCGCATCGCCGAACTCCGCCCTGGGGCGATCTCGGTGACGGATCTCGAGGGCAACCCGGTGGAGCCGGAGCCCCTGCACGTCGACTGGGACCTCGATGCAGCCCGCAAGGACGGCTACGACGACTTCATGTCCAAAGAGGTGCACGAGCAGCCCAAAGCCGTGGCCGACACGCTCCTCGACCGAGTGCTGCCCGACGGGACCTTGGTGCTCGACGAGGTCCACATCACCAACGAGGAGTTCCGCTCGATCACCAAGGTGTTCGTGGTGGCCTGTGGCAGCAGCTATCACGCCGGGCTCATGGCCAAGTACGCCATCGAGCACTGGGCCCGCCTGCCGGTCGAGATCGATATCGCCAGCGAGTTCCGGTATCGGAACCCGGTAGTCGACGAGCAGACGCTGATCATCGGGGTCAGCCAGTCGGGCGAGACGGTCGACACATTCCAGGCCATCCGCGAGGCGAAGTCGCTCGGCGCCAAGGTGCTGGTCATCTCCAATGTGGTCGACTCGTCCATGGCACGCGAAGCCGACGCCGTCCTCTACACCCGGGCCGGGCCCGAGATCGGCGTGGCCTCCACCAAGACCCATCTGGCCCAGATCACGGCGCTCGAGATCCTCGCCCTCTATCTGGCTCAGGCCAGGGGGACACTGTCGCCAGCGGATGCCCGCGGCCTGCTGACCGCTATGGGATCGCTCCCTGACAAGGTGGAGACCGCCGTCAGCCGCTCTGTCGATGTCCATGCGGTGGCCGAGCACTACAAGGACTCCCCGTCGTTCATCTTCCTGGGACGTCATGTCGGCTATCCGGTGGCGCTCGAGGGCGCCCTGAAGCTGAAAGAGATCTCATATCTCCGGGCAGAGGGCTTCCCGGCCGGTGAGCTGAAGCACGGTCCCATCGCCTTGGTCGAGCCGGGAACCGTGGTGGTGGGCGTGGCCACCCGCACCCCGGTGTGGGAGAAGATGATCGCCAACATCGCCGAGGTGAAGAGCCGTGGCGCATCGATCGTCCTCGTCGCCAACGACGGCGACGAAGAGACAGCCCGGCACGCCGACCACGTCTTGTGGGTGCCCGCTACCGAGCACCTCTTCGCCCCGATCATCGACGTGGTGCCGCTGCAGCTGTTCGCCTACTCACTGGCCCGCCTCCATGGCCTCGACGTCGACCGGCCGCGTAACTTGGCCAAGACAGTCACCGTCGAGTGACCTCGCTCCCCGCCGCCGATCCTGCCGATCCTGCCGATCCCGCTGACGGCTTCGACGGCTTCGACGGCGATCTGGTCGGGGGCGCAGCGCGTGACCTGCTGGCACTGGCTGGGTCGCAACTTGCACACGCCGGGGTGGTCGGCATCGGCATCGACGCCGTGGATCTCGGCCGGTTCCGCACAGTTCTCGAGCGCCGGCCCCGTCTGGTGGAGCGCATGTTCACGCCTGACGAACTCGCGTATGCCGAGGGCGCTCGGGATCGTGTCCCCCGGCTGGCCACCCGGTTCGCCACGAAAGAAGCAGTCATGAAGGCGCTCGGCGTCGGACTGTGGTCGTTCCGCCTGACCGATGTGGAGGTGGTCCGGTTCGGTCTGGATGCTCCTTCGCTTTCCCTCCATGGCGCGGCCGGCGACCTGGCCCGCACGGCCGGGGCGTTGCGCTGGCACCTTTCGCTGACGCACACCGACAAGGTGGCCATGGCCGTCGTGGTGGCCGACGGTGGGCTGCCTATGCCAGGGGGCGTCCCGCCCAGGAGTACCGACCCCACAGACCTAGGTTCGTAGGCGATGCAGTCGGTACTCACCACCACCGAGATGCGGGCGGTCGACACCCCGGCCATCGCCAGCACGCCCCTCGACGAACTGGTGGAGCGAGCGGGCACGAAGGTGGCACTGGCCGCGCTCGATCTGATGGGCGGCGCCTACGGCCGCCGCGTGGTGCTGATCTGCGGACGGGGCAACAACGGAGCCGATGGACGGGTGGCTGCCCGGCTCCTGGCCCGCCGGGGTGCCAAGGTCCGTATCGTCGCCCCCGGGGAGATCGACGACCTCTTGGGATCGGGTCCGGGGATCGACCTGGTGGTGGACGCCGCCTTCGGTACTGGCTTCCGTGGCACCTACGACGCTCCACGCGTGCCGGTCGGAGTCCCGGTGCTGGCAGTCGACATCCCGTCGGGGGTGGCTGGTGACACCGGCGAGGCCTGCGGCCGACCGTTGGCCGCCACGCGGACGGTCACGTTCGTGGCTCCCAAGCCCGGCCTGCTGCAGTGGGACGGTGCCGCGCTTGCTGGCGAGGTCACCGTGGTCGACATCGGCCTGCCTGTGGGTGCCCACCGGATCGATCTCTTGGAGGACGCCGACGTAGCCAGCCTGCTCCCGGGTCGCGACCCGGGGGGCAACAAGTGGCGGGCAGCGGTAGGCGTGGTCGCTGGATCCCCGGGGATGACAGGAGCCGCCGTGTTGTGCGCCCGGGCGGCCTACCGGGCCGGAGCGGGCATGGTCCGCCTGGGGGTGCCCGGTGGCGACCCATCGGCGCTGGCCGCCACCGAAGCGGTCGGGATCGAGCTGGCGGCCACGGGATGGGCCGAGGCTGCCCTCGAGGCCACAGCGAAGTGCGGGGCCCTGGTGGTCGGTCCGGGACTGGGCCGACCACCACGTGCGACCGACGACGTGCGCCTCCTGCTGGCCGGCTCCCCGGTCCCGGTGGTGGTCGACGCCGACGGGCTGCACGCGCTCGGACGGGTGGATGCGCAGCCGCTGCCCACGGGCGTGACGGTGGTGCTCACTCCCCACGACGGCGAGTACGAGCGGCTGCTGGGCAGTGCCCCCGGCCCCGACCGGATCGAGGCGGCCCGCACGTTGGCTCGGGTATCGGGTGCCGTGGCGCTCTTGAAGGGACCGACCACGGCGGTGGCCGATCCGTCGGGCCGTGTCCTGCTGGCCCGCACTGGCACCTCGGCGCTGGCCTCGGCCGGCACTGGCGATGTGCTGTCGGGGGTGATCGCTGGCTTCTTGGCACGGGGGATGCCTCCGCTGGAGGCCGCCGCTCTGGCCGCCCACGTGCACGGACGGGCCGGGGCGCTCGGGCACCGGGCAGGATTGCTGGCCGGCGACCTGCCCGACCTGGTGGCCCGGGTGCTCGACGCCCTGGGGTAAGCGGGCCATCCGTGCGGGCAGGGGTTCCCCGGCGGGGGCGGCAACCGGAGGAGCGGACGCGGGCGATACCATGCGCCCGTGCCCACCGGATTCCTGCTCGCTGACCTCGCCGCAGAGGCATCAGGGTGCACCCGGTGCCCGCTTGCGGCCACCCGCACCCAGGTCGTCTTCGGCGGGGGGGACCCTGATGCCGACCTGATGGTCGTGGGCGAGGCTCCCGGCCACCAGGAGGACCTGCAAGGAGTGCCCTTCGTCGGCCGGTCCGGACAGCTCCTCGACCGACTCCTGGCCGAAGAGATGGGCGTCGATCGGAGCCAGGTCTACATCGCCAACGTGGTCAAGTGCAGGCCCCCCGACAACCGCAACCCGATGGCGGACGAGATCGCTGCGTGCCGGCCGTACCTGGACGCCCAGGTCGACCTCGTCGCCCCGAAGGTGGTGATCACCCTCGGCAACTTCGCTACCAAGCTCCTGCTCAACACCGACGAGGGCATCACCAAGGTGCGCGGTTCGTCCTATCCGATGGGCGACACGGTGCTGGTGCCGACGTTCCACCCGGCGGCTGCCCTTCGCGGAGGTGCCACAGTGCTGGCCGACATGCGGGCCGACTTCGTGCGGGCCAAGCGGCTCATGGGTCGTGCGGCATGAGCGAACGAACTGTGCTCGTCACTGATTCGGCGGAATCGACTCGTGCGCTGGCCGCCGCGATCGCTGCGCACTGCGTCCCCGGCGACGTTCTGCTCCTCGCTGGCGACCTGGGTGCCGGCAAGACGACCTTCTCTCAAGGGTTCGGCCGGGCGCTCGGCATCGACGAGCCGGTCACGAGCCCGACGTTCACCTTGGTCCGCCAGTATGAGGTGCCGGTCGGGCCGACCGGCGTGCGGACCCTGCTGCACGCCGACGTCTACCGGCTCGATCGACTGGCCGAAATCACCGACCTCGGACTCGGCCAGCTGGTGGAGGACGGCGGGGTGGCCCTGGTCGAGTGGGGCGATGCGGCCGAGCCGGTGCTGGGCGACGGCGCCCTGTCGGTGCTCTTGGTGACCGACCCGGACGACGACGACCGCCGTGTCATCACTGTCGCGGCCGACGGAGCCGCTTGGGCCGACCGGTGGTCGGCGCTCACGTCCGCCATCGAACCGTGGAGGGTCGACGCATGAGGCTCCTGGCCGTAGAGTCCGCCACCGACCTGGTCGGGGCGGCGCTGCTTCGTACCGATGACACCGACGGGGCCGCGTCTGGTTCGGGGAGCGTGGCCGAACGGTCGCACCTCGGCGGCCGGGCCCATGCCGAACTGCTGGCCCCGGCCATCGAGGAAGTGTGCGCCCTGTCCGGATGCACGCTGGCCGACGTGGACGCCCTGGCCGTCGACATCGGCCCCGGCTTGTTCACGGGCCTGCGGGTGGGGGTGGCCACGGCCAAGGCCCTCGGCCAGGCGCTCGGACTCGACATCCTCGGGGTGACCAGTCTCGACGTCCTGGCCGCCGGGGCGCTCGAGGCGGCCGGGCCGGAACGGGCTGCCCGGGTGGTGGCCGTGGTGGATGCCCGGCGCCGCGAGGTGTTCGCCGCCGCCTACGACTTCGGGTCGGTCTTGGGAGATGGCGTGGGGACCGGAGTCAGCCCGGTGGATCCGGCTGAGGTCCGTGACGACAGGGTCGAGGCGCTGACCCCGGACGAACTGGTGGCATGGCTCGACGAACTGGCCGGCCACGGCCCGGTGCTGGTGGTGGGGGACGGCGCCGTCCGGTACCTGGAGCTGCTGGCGCCGCGGGCCGGCATCGACTGCGATCTGGCTGGTGAGGTGTCCGCCCCGTCTCCTTCGACGCTGGCCCGCCTGGCCGCGCGCCGCCTGATTGCCGGCGTGGCCCCGGTGACACCCGGCGATCTGGCACCCGACTACCGCCGCCACGCGGATGCCCGCATCAACTGGGAGGAGCGTGCTCCTCAGCGGACCGCAGAGGCTCCGGGCCCGGACCGGACGTGATCGTCCCCCCGGGCGCGGCCATCGGCCCCGACGGGCGGCTGCAGGTGGTGATCGCCCCCATGCGGTCCAAGGACCTGAAGGCGGTGCTGCGGATCGAGGGCGAGGTGTTCGACGAGCCGTGGTCGAAGCGCCTGTTCGAAGAAGAGCTGGCCCAGCGGACGTCGCGGGCGTACCGGGCCGCCTGGGTGGGCGACCAGCTGGTGGGCTACGCCGGCCAGATGTCGATCGACGACGAGGCGCACGTGAACAACATCGGCGTGGACCCGGCATGGCAGGGGCACCGCCTCGGCACGGCGATGCTGTGTGATCTGGTCCGCACGGCCCTGGGCCGGGGCACGGCCCATCTCACCCTCGAGGTGCTCGTGGGTAACGAGCCGGCCATCGCGCTCTACCGGCGGTTCGGGATGGCCCCGGTCGGAGTCCGCCCGAACTACTACCCGAACGGGGGCGACGCCCTCATCATGTGGGTCCGAGACATCGACACCGGCGAGTATGCCGAGCGGCTGTCGATTATCGAGGCGTCCATCTCTCCCTTCCTCGACGTGGAGCGGCGCCAGTAGGCATGATGCTCGTGAGCGAACGTTGTGTCCTCTGCGGTTGCGCTCAGTGGAGGTCGATGATGATGAAGGCAATGTCTTCCGCCTCGAGCACCGGACCGAGCTGACCTTCGGCTGTCGCTCGGGCGATGAGCATCGTCGCTCCGAGCACCAGCGCCGCGGCGGCAGCCTCGGTGGCCAGCACATTCAGATGGGGGTGCCGTTGGCTGAGTGCCACCATCACCGGAACGACGTCTCGTGGATCGGGGAGCCTGACTTCGTCAGGTAGGCCGAGCATCGATGCCAGCGCATGCGCACGCCGAGTTCGGTCCAGTCGAGCGAACGGCCCCGAGAGTTTCCCCCCGGCACCGATGACCACCGCCCGGCAGGCTCGGTAGTAGAAGTACGCCGTAGTGAAGCACTCGGCACCAACTGCCCGTGGCAGCGCCTCGCCGGTGAGCAACGCGACCAGTACCCGATCGTCGAGGAGCAGCGGACGACCTGGCTCAGACGACAAGGTCGGGGTCGTCGATGGAAGCGAGCCCATCGGCGTAGGCACCTTGCGCGAGCACCCGACGCAGTTCCGCCCGGGCCACCTCCAATCCACCCGGGACGATTAGCGCCGCATCGCCTAGGTCGATGATGGCGATGTCGCCTCCGTCGGTGATCCCCCAGCGGTGCCGCAACTCGGCGGGAAGGTTGACCTGCCCCCGATGTGACACCTTTGCTGTCGCCGCTGATCCCATGGGATGCATTGTAACTCGCGTAGTTGTACAAAGCACTGTCTGCCTCCTGTTCGGTTCGGACAGATGTAGTCGTAGCGCCCGGCTGTGTCATCGGCCGGGACAGCACCGGCACCTGGCTAACCTCACCCCGTGAGCACTCTCGCTACCACTGGGGCCGCGACCTCGGCGCCTATCGCCAATGGACCGTGTCCGATCCGCCGGGTCCTCGGTATCGAATCCTCCTGTGACGAAACGGCCGCGTCGGTCGTCGACGACGGCACCACCATCATCTCTTCGGTGGTCTCCAGCCAGATCGACCTGCACGCCCGCTACGGCGGCGTGGTCCCCGAGTTGGCCAGCCGGGCCCACGTCGAACTGCTGACCCCGGTGCTGGCCGACGCCCTCGAGCAGGCCGGTTCGGATCACACCGGCCGGGGAATCGACGGCATCGCCGTGACCCATGGCCCCGGGCTCATCGGGTCGCTGCTGGTGGGCGTGGCCGAGGCCAAGGCTCTTTCCATGGCTTGGGGCGTGCCGATGGTGGGGGTCAACCACCTCGAAGCCCACCTCTTCGCGTCGCTCCTCGAACAGCCCGAACTCGGTTGGCCGCTGGTGGTCCTGCTGGTGTCGGGGGGCCACACCCTGCTGATCGAAGTCACGGCACCGGGCGAGTACCGGATCATGGGCGGAACTATCGACGATGCCGCCGGCGAGGCCTTCGACAAGGTGGCCCGCTTCATCGGGCTCGGCTATCCGGGCGGCCCGGCCATCGATGCCATCTCAGGCCAGGGCGACGCCAAGGCGTTCGCCTTCCCCCGGTCCATGCCGGGCGACGGCTACGACTTCTCGTTCAGCGGACTCAAGACCTCGGTGGTCAACAAGGTCCGCAAGGAGCCCGAGGCCTCGACGGCCGACGTGGCCGCCTCGTTCCAAGAGGCGGTGGTGGACGTGCTGGTGACCAGAGCTCGTGCGGCCGCCGCCGCGGTGGGGGCCAGGGCCATCTGCCTGGCCGGGGGTGTGGCGGCCAACTCGTTGCTGCGTGCCCGTATCGAGCAGGCCTGCGCCGATGACGGCATCGGGGCGTTCCTGCCCAGCCGAGCACTCTGCACCGACAACGCTGCCATGGTGGCCGCCGCCGGCCACTGGCGCCTGAACCATGGGGACCGGAGCCCGCTCACCCTGGCGGCCGACCCCAACCTGCGGCTCGTCTCGACCGTCTGACCCCTGGCGGTCGTTTCGTCGATCCGGGCAGCGGGGCGGGTTCGAGCAGCGGGTCAGAGCCAGCGGGTCAGTGCAGCGGGTCAACCTGGAGCAGGATCCGAAGGCGTCCGGAGGGCCGCCAGCGCCACGAGGTGCGAGCGGGTCGGGGCTGGCACTCGGGGGGCGCGGTTGCCAACCGGTCTCGAGCCGGGTATCGTTGGCACTCTCAACCTTCGACTGCTAACCGTGCCACAGGAGGCCCGAACCATGAGTCTGTACCCCCTCGACGACCGCATCGTCGTCCAGCCCGGCGAGTCCGAGGAGACCACCGCCTCCGGCCTGGTCATCCCCGACACCGCCAAAGAGAAGCCCCAGCAGGGTGAAGTCCTCGCCGTCGGCCCCGGCCGTCGCTCCGAGACCACCGGCGAGCTCATCCCCCTCGACATCGTGGTCGGCGACACCGTCGTCTACTCGAAGTACGGCGGCACCGAGATCAGCGCTGACGGCAAGGACCTGCTGATCCTTTCGAGCCGCGACATCCTGGCCAAGGTGACCAAGTAATGGCCAAGATGCTCAAGTTCGACGAGGCCGCACGACGCGGACTCGAGGCCGGCGT
>CAININ010000014.1 GCA_903849265.1 uncultured Acidimicrobiaceae bacterium | reverse complement strand
GTCTCTCCAGGGTCGCCTGCCGGTCCTTTGAGCCGGGCGAGGAGGAAGATCATGGCAGCCAGACCCAGGAAGACATGGAGCCCGTGCAGCCCGGACATGATGTAGAAGAGCGAGCCGAACGCAGTTTGCGTCGGGTTGGTGGCCGTGTCATGCGAGAGAGCCACCCACTCGACGACCTGGTTGGCCACGAAGAAGGTGCCCATCACCAGCGTGATCCACACCCAGAGCTTGGCACTCTTGCGTTCGTCGCGTTCCTGGTCCCACACAGCCTTTTGCATGGTGAAACTCGAGGCCACCAGGATGATGGTGAAGATCCCGGCCCGAACGGTGTCCAAGTGGGCCCCAGGAGGCGGCCAGACCGTGGCATGGGCGCGAATGGTGAAGAACGCAGCGAACAGCGAGCTGAAGAACATCACCTCGGAGCCGAGCCAGATGATGACGCCCACGGACAGCATCGGAGGCCTGTCGGGGCGGTGGCGCGCTGGTCGGGTGATGGCCGGATCGGCGGCGAGTGCCTGGGTCACGGGCATAGTTTTAGCCTACGGGGAGTAGGGAAGGCCAAATCGGGTGCTCGCATGTTCCGATAGCGCACTCGAGCGGCACGCCACGGGCCGAGGGCGGTCTCCAGACAAACGCCCCACACGTCAGGCAGGAGCGGTCAGCACGGTGGGCGGTGGAGTCAACGACACCACGGTCAACCGCTGGGTCGGTCGGGTCAGCGCTACGTACAACGTGCGCAGTCCCCTTGCCGTCTCGCCGGCGATCAGGGCTGGCTCGACCACGACGACCGAGTCGAACTCGAGTCCGTTGGCAGAGTCGGCTGCGAGGAGGACCAGGGGCTCGGACAGCCCGCCTCGACGCATGTCCCGAGCATCGACCACCGGGGTGCCGGCTTCGGTCAGGGCGTCCAAGAGCGAAGCGCGGACCGACTCGGGGGCCAGGATGGCGACTCTGCCTGGGCGCACCGCATCCAGCTCTTCTGCTGCGGCGGTGGCCACGGCCCGGGCCAGATCCGCGGCAGTGGCCGGCCCGTCAGCCCGCTCGACCTGGATCATCCTGGGCTCCACACCGGTGCGCCGCACCGGCTTCGGGGGGGTGAGCTCGGGTGCCGCCAAGGCGAGGACCCTGCTGGCCACGGCGAGGACCTCCGCCGGCGTCCGATAACTCACGGTGAGCTCGACCGAACGGGCGGGACGCCGTCTCGGCAGGTGCTCGGTGATGTCGTCCCAGGAGGACGGGGCCCAGGGAGCCGTTGCCTGGGCGATGTCCCCGACCACGGTCATGGAGCCGGCCAACGAGCGCCGGGTAAGCATGCGTAGCTGCATGGGCGACAGGTCCTGGACCTCGTCGACGACGATGTGCCCGTACTTGCGCACCGCGTCGTCTGCTCCCCCGGCACGCGGGCCGAGCAGGTGGCGGGCCTCGTCGACCAGGGCAGCATCGGCTGGGGTCCATGCAACGTCCTCGAACGACGATGACCGGGGCCGACGGAGCAGGACCTGCTCCTCGGCATCGAGGAGGTCGCGGCAGGCGGCAGCAATCAGCGGAGGGGCCCCATAGAGGTCGTGCAGCAGTTCGTGGGGCGACAGCCGGGGCCACATCCTGTCCAACGCGCTCGCCAGCTCCGGCACACGGCGGACCTTGCGGGAGAAGTCCTCGAAGTCGAACTCGTCTTCGGTCAGATCAGACGGGTCCTCGTAGCCCGGAAACGGGGTGAGCCCCGGCGTGCCGGCGGTGAGCCGCTGCTGGGTCTTACGGGCCCTGTCCGCCAGCACCTGGGCCACCGACTCCTCCACCACCCGCCGGCGGGCGTTGTGGGTACCGGGTCGGCGCCGGGCACCTTCCACGATCCGCCTCGAGTCCTCTGCCGTCAACCGAAGCACCAGGGCTCCGTAGGGGACCTCTACGGGGGCGGACAGCGGACGCTGGCGGGTACGGACCGCACGGGCCACCACCTTGGCCATCCGTACGTCGCCCTTCAACCGGGCGACGTCGGCGGGCCCGTTTTCACGGACCTTGATCTCGGACACCAGCCCGGCGACGGTCGACAGGGTCACTCCGGTCTCTCCTAGGGATGGGAGCACCTGCTCGATGTAGCGCAAGAAGAGCGGGTTCGGGCCCACCACTAGGACGCCTTGGCGCTCCAAGGGAAACCGATGGGTGTAGAGCAGATAGGCCGCCCGGTGCAGGGCCACTGCCGTCTTTCCGGTGCCGGGTCCGCCCTGCACGACGAGCACCCCGCTCAACGGCGACCGGATGATCTCGTCCTGCTCAGCCTGGATCGTCGAGACGATGTCCGTCATACGGCCCGACCGGGCTCGGTCCAACGCCGCGAGCAACGCGGCGGGTCCCCCGATGGGCAGGTCGCCCACGATCAGTTCGCCGGAGCCGTCGATGTCGTGTTCGTCGCCCGAATCGTCCCGGCCCGCCAGCGAGTCGACGACCTGGCCCGGCGCGGTAAACCGCTCGTCTTCGACGCTGATCACCTTGCGCCCCTGCATGGCCAGATGGCGACGCAGCACGAGGCCCAGCGGATCGCGTCCTGTCGCCCGGTAGAACGGCTCCGCCACGGGCGCACGCCAGTCGACCACCAGCGGCTCGTGGTCCGGGCCGTGGATGGCGAGCCGTCCGATGTGGAAGGTCTCGCTGGCCGGAATGTCGCCGTCGGCTGACGGTCGGCCGTTGCCGTGGTCGATCAGGTGGTCGATCAGGCGGTCGATCCGGCCGAAGGTGAGGGCCTGGTCGCCGATATCGAGCTGCTCGAGTCGAGCCAGGCTGGTCCGAACGATGACGTCGCGTTCGGTCCGGGACTGGAACGTGCCTCCCCGCCCGAGGTCGAGCACGCCCTCGAGCATCGAGCTGGCGTCCCCCCGCATGGCGTCGAGCCGCGCATAGGCGAGATCGACGAAGTCCTGCTCGGCCTCCAACTCCGACTTCACGTACCCACCTCCTGTCTGCTCTGTGCCTGTCCCACACGTCAGCGCACGGGCCCGCTCCCGGCTCAGGGGAACCCTCGATTGTATGCGCCGCCGGATCCACGTGCGCCGAATACCGCTGGCGCTCCCGAAGTCAGGTCCCTCACCCGTAGACTCAGCACATGTCCACCGCAGCGCCCAGCACCCCTCGCGGGCCCGCACCCGCGCCCGCACCCGGCCGCTTCGACGACTCCCCCTTCATCCGGGCTTGTCGGAGCCAGTCCGTCCCGCACGTGCCCGTGTGGTTCATGCGCCAGGCCGGCCGGTCGCTGCCGGAGTATCGGGCGGCACGCGGCCCGGGCAGCATCTTGGACGCCATCGCCCAGCCCGAGCTGGTGGCCGAGCTCACCTGCCAGCCCGTCGACCGGTACGGCACCGACGCCGCCATCTTCTTCAGCGACATCGTCGTGCCCGCGGCTGCCGTCGGATTCGGGGTCGATGTCGCTCCTGGTACCGGGCCGGTCGTATCGCAGCCCTTCCGGTCCGCAGCCGACCTGCAGAGGCTCCGTCCGCTCGAGCCCGAGCTCGACACCCCGTACGTGATCGAGGCCGTGCAGATTCTGGCCGAAACCCTCGACGTCCCCCTCATCGGCTTCGCCGGCGGCCCCTTCACCGTGGCGAGCTACCTGGTGGAAGGCGGCCCGTCGAAGAACTTCACCCGGGTCAAGGCGCTCATGCAAGCCGAGCCCGGCCTTTGGCACGACCTCGTCGAGCGCCTGACCGACATGGCCCTGGCCTCTCTGCGCTCGCAGCTCGACGCCGGGGCATCCGCCATCCAGGTGTTCGACAGCTGGGCGGGCATCCTGACGCCCCGTCACTACGAGGAGCTGGTATTACCGGCCACCCGACGGCTGATCGCCGACCTCGAAGCGTCGCACCCGGGGACGCCCACCATCTTGTTCGGTGTGGGAACCGGTGAGCTCCTTCCCCTCATGGCCACGGCGGGCACGTCCGTCGTCGGTGTCGACTGGCGGGTCCCCCTCGACGCGGCCCGCACCCGGGTCGGCCAGGGAATCGCCGTCCAGGGGAACCTCGACCCGGCCATGTGCCTCGGCACGTGGGAGGTGGCGGAAGCCGAAACCCGTGAGGTCCTCGATCGGGCCGGTACCGCACCGGGGCACATCTTCAACCTCGGACACGGCGTGCTGCCCGAGACCGACCCCGCCATCCTCGAACAGGTGGTGGCACTGGTCCATGCCGAGGGCCGAGCCGGCGTGGAGACACCGGCATGAGCACTGCCGGCGGTCAGGCAGGCGGTCAGGTCGGCGTCCTGGTCATGGCGCACGGGACCCCGGACTCCCCCGAGGAGATCGAGGCCTTCTACACCCGGATCCGGCGAGGACGGCCGCCCACCCCTGAACTCCTCGAAGAGCTGACCGACCGCTACGAGTCCATCGGGGGCACCTCTCCGCTCACCGGGCGCACGCGGGCCCAGGTGGACGGGCTGGCTGCCGCCCTCGAGGCCGCCGAACCCGGGCGCTTCGTGGTCCGCCTCGGGACCAAGTACGTGCAGCCCACCATCGAAGAGGGCACCGCCGAACTGGCCGGCCACGGTGTGGACCGGATCGTCGGCATCGTGCTCACCCCACATCAGTCGACCATGGGGTCCGGCGAGTACTTCAGCCGGGCCGAGTCCGCCGCCGCCGCCGCGGAACCGCCGCTCGGGCTCACCGTGATCCCGTCATGGCACCGGACCCCAGCATTTCCGGGAATCCTGGCCGACCGCACCAGGTCCGTGCTGGACGCCCTCGACGCGTCGGCGCGTGCACGGACCGCCGTGTTCTTCACGGCCCACAGCCTTCCCCAGCGGGTCGTCGCTATGGGCGACCCCTACCCCGATCAGGTGGCGGAGTCGGGTGCCGACATCGCCGGTCTGCTCGACCTCGACGCCGATCCGTCGATCACGTGGGGCACCGCCTGGCAGAGTGCGGGCCGCACTGCCGACCCTTGGATCGGTCCGGACCTCCTGGTCGAGATGGAACGGGTGGCCGCCGAGGGCGCGACGGCCGTCGTGGTCTGTCCCGTCGGTTTCGTCTCCGACCATCTCGAGGTCCTGTACGACCTCGACATCGAGGCGCTCGACAAAGCGGATGCGCTCGGGATCGCGTTCGCCCGCACACCGTCGCTCAACGACGATCCGGCCTTCTTGGCCATGCTGGCCGAGGTGGTCCGTGCCGCCGCGGACGGCGAACCGTGATCGGAGGGGTTCCGACCGGAGCGATGCAGCCCGATGGCGACGCGGACCGTCGACCGGTCATCGCCGTGGTCGGTGGCGGCATGGCCGGGCTGGCTGCCGCATGGCAGCTCGCCGAAGATCTCGGATCGGATCCTGGGGCCGAGGCAGGGGGTCGGCCACGGGTCATCGTGCTCGAGGCCGGCAGCCGACCAGGAGGGAAGGTCCGGTCCGCCGAGTTCTGTGGCCGAACGGTCGACCTGGCCGCTGACGCCTTCTTGGCGCGGCGTCCCGAGGCGACCGGCCTGTGTGCCGAGCTC
>CAININ010000013.1 GCA_903849265.1 uncultured Acidimicrobiaceae bacterium | reverse complement strand
TCGGGCTCCTGCGAGCCCGGGACGCTGACTGCCGGGACCCGCGTTGGCACGGCCGCACCCTCTTGCCCGCTGTCGGATGTTGGCTCGGCGGCATAGGGGGACTGGGGGGCCATGGGGCGGTGGCCGGTCTGGCCGCCTGGATACTCGCCGAGTTCGCCTGCCTGGTCGTGCTCTGGATCACTTCTGATCGCAGTCCGCAAGGAGACGGTCGACCTCAGGGCGGCGGCCTCGTCACCCGGATCGCCAAGGTTCCCCTCATGACCGGAATCTCGGTGGCGATGGCGGTGTCACTAGGCGTTGCTGGTTGATCCACCTACGATGGGGCAATGGGCCGCACCGAACTGAGCGATCCTTCCGGGCACTGCCCAACACGGACCGGTGACCGATGACCGAGCCGGACATCGTTCGCCGGACCGTGATCGTGGACGACCACGAACTCCTCCGTGCGGGTACCCGGGGCATCCTCGAGGATGCCGAGGGATTCAGCGTGGTCGGCGAGGCCGCAGATGCCGAGTCGGCCCGCCAGGTGGTTGCCAACACCCTTCCTGACCTGGTGATCGCCGATATCCGCCTCCCCACCGTCAATGGGATCGACCTCGCTCGTCAGCTGGTGGACGACCACCCCGGACTCGTGGTGGTCATCCTCAGCGCCTATGACGATGAGCACTATGTGCGTGCGGCCATGGCCGCCGGAGTGTCGGGCTACCTGTTGAAGACCATGCCCAGC
The DNA here is from genome assembly GCA_903849265.1 of uncultured Acidimicrobiaceae bacterium. Classification (GTDB taxonomy): domain Bacteria; phylum Actinomycetota; class Acidimicrobiia; order Acidimicrobiales; family RAAP-2; genus Bog-756. The sequence continues at coordinate 17,633 of CAININ010000013.1, read as the reverse complement.
CATGAACTCGTGGCCTCCTTGCGCAACGCGTGCGCAGGGGTAAGCAGGCTGACTGGGGTTCCGCGAGGCCGCGGAGAGAAGGACCCCGTGGGCCCCGCTCCAGGTGCAGGCGAACAGTTGACAGCACGCGAGTCCGAGGTGGTTCGCCTCGTGGCCCGAGGGATGTCAAACAAAGCGATCGCACAGCACCTCAGCATCAGCCCGAGGACAGTAGAGGGACACCTCAACCGGGTCTTCGACAAGTTGGGCATCCTTTCGCGCACCGAACTGGTGCACTACACACTGGCCGGCACCCTGTTCGTTCGCGAACCCGAACCCGATCCCGAGCCCGAACCCGAGCCCGAGATCGACGGCTCAGGTCCAGCGAGGTGACGGACCTCGCCCGCCTGAAGACCGATGCGCCCGTGGTCGCAGACGACGGAACAGACCGGCGGGCAGACGGTCGTGTGGACCGTCGGGTCGAAGGAAGGAAGGGGATCCCCTCGGCCAAGCGGCCATGGACGAACTCGCGCTTCTGGCTGCTCCAACTGGTGGTCCTCGCCCTGGCACTCGTCCGCCTGGCCGTGACGTTGGCGTTCCACTTGGACTCCAACGGCCTCGTCCTCGTCATGTCCACCATCGCCCTGTTCGTCATCCCCGTCGTCGTCGCCTCCTTGTCCTATGGGTTGTCGGGCGGCGGATGGACCGTGGCATGGATCATCGTGCTCACCATCCCCCGGTTCAGCGAGGCAGCCTCGCACGACAGGACGGCCGCCCTGTGGGTCGAGACACTCCAGATCGTCGTGCTGGCCGTCCTGGCCCTGCTGATCGGCCAGCGGGTCTCGGCGGAGACCCGCTTGCGAGACCAGGCCGACATCGCCCGCCAGGCACGGCTGCGAGCCGAACTCCTCTACCAGGAGATGTTCGAGTCCAACCGCTCGCCGATCCTCATCGTCGACGCCGACGGCTACGTGATCGAGTCGAACCCCTCAGCGGAGCGTGCCTTTGCCGCGAGGCCCGGGGCCGCAGACGAATCTCCCCCTGATTCGGACCAGTCGATTCGCCGTCGGCTCGTCGACGTGGTCGGACCCGATGCCGCCGCCCTGGTGCTCACCCTGTTGGTCTCCCACGACGGGCCCGTGCGCAGTAGTGATAACGCATCGGACCTTCCCGTTCACGAGCTCGGGTCGGTCGAAAGTGGCGAACGCGTGCCTCCGGTCGCCTTCGAGATCGAAGGTCGACCGGTGCTGTTGCGGCCGACGGCGACCCTGGTCGGATCCTCTGGGTCGGACCGCCGCATGCAGATCATCTTCGAAGACGTCACCGCCGAAACCCGCCGTCACGACCTGATGGAGGCCTACGCCGGACAGGTGGTCCTCGGACAGGAAGAGGAGCGGCGGCACATCGCCCAAGAGCTGCACGACGGGCCGCTCCAGACGCTGATCCACCTGTGCCGACAGATCGACTCACTCGACCGCGCTTCTGGGGCGGTCGGTGCCTCGCCCCCGTCACTGGCCACCATGCGCACGACCGTCGAGGAGACGGTGGCTGAATTGCGGTCGATCGCACGCGGGCTCCGCCCTTCCATTCTGGATGACCTCGGTCTTGTCGCCTCCATCAATCAAGTCCTGAACGAAGCCACCGAGAGACAAGGGTTTGCCGGCACGTTCAACGTGGAGGGCACGATCCGCCGACTGCCGGCCGACGTCGAACTCGCGCTCTTCCGAATTGCCCAGGAGGCGATCACCAACGTCGAGCGCCACGCAGAGGCCAGCCGCGTCACCGTCTCGCTCGAGTTTGCCGACTCCGGGACACGACTGACGGTCGAAGACGACGGAATCGGCATCGACCGGAGCCAGATCCAGGGCGGCGGTGACGACGGACATTCTCTGGGACTGCCAGGAATGAGCGAACGAGCCCGCCTGATCGGTGGCCGACTGCAGATCGGATCCGAGGTGGGAAAGGGAACCACCATCTCGGCATGGGCACCAGATGTCGTGTCGGAGGGACACTGAACGGTCTTCTGCTGCACCACCTCCTACATCACCTTCTGCACCACCCGTTGCAACATGTGCCGCCCGTTTCTGTCACCTCGTGTTGACGTAATGACCCATTGGGTGCGCAACGGGTGCAGTCAGCAACTGTCACCCAACCGACATCCAAATGTGACAAAGATCTCGTCGATTCGTGAGATACTGAACCCGTGGAAGAGATCGTCATTGAGTCCTGCCACAGCACGTGGATCATCGACCGGGAGCACTCGCGCTTCCGACGGGTCGTCAAATCTGCGCACGGCACGAGCAGCCCTGTTGCTACCGAATGGCAACCGTGCTTCGGGGTGGAGATCGACCCGTTGTCGGAGTCGTTCGTCGTGCTGCTGAATCCCGAGGGAACGCGCCTTCTGCGGAGTTGGCGCCACGTCGAGCACTGTGCGCAGTGCGGTGGCGAGGCGACCTCGGAACTGTCACTTCGCGACCTGCGCTCCGCCGTCCGCAGCTGAGCATCCCCGGACTGGCCAGCACTCATTCGAGTGCAGCCGACCCGTTGCCTGGCCGTCGCCCGAGGCCGACTCCGTTCGAACGACTAGAGGTCCGGGTCCCTCTTCCACTGGCCGGAACTTCCCCCGGTCTTCTCCCACAGCTTCAGGTGGCCGATGCTCATCGTCCGGTCCGCCGTCTTGCACATGTCGTAGACGGTCAGTGCGGCGATGGCACACGCCGTCATCGCCTCCATTTCGACACCGGTCCGATCGATCGCCTCGACCTTCGCCTCGACCTCGACGTAATCGTCCCCGATGGTGAAGTCGATCTGCACCGACCCGACCAGGAGCGGATGACACATCGGCACTAGGTCGGCCGTCCGTTTGGCCGCCTGGATACCGGCGACGCGAGCCGCGGCCAGGACATCGCCCTTGGTGATGGCGTTGTTGGCCACCTGTGCGGTCGTCTCGGGTTTCATCTCCACCCGGCACCGGGCCAGCGCCCGTCGGAGCGTGGCCTCCTTGGGAGAGACATCGACCATCCGAGTCCCGCTGAACGGGTCTAGGTGGCTCAAACTCCGGTCCGTCACAGCACGCTCCCGTCGTTCACAGGGTCCACTCTACGGGAGTGGATGGCCGGAGGACGGCATTGGCACTCGCTCAGATAGACTGCCAGCCGAACGACGCCCCGGACCGGAAGGAACACCAGCGCGTGCCCACCTACGAATACCGCTGTGACAGCTGTGCGAAGAACTTTGACGTCGTCCAGTCATTTCACGACGACGCCCTGACCGAGTGCCCAACCTGCGGCTCGCCCGTGCGGAAGGTATTCGGCAGTGTCGGGATCGTCTTCAAAGGAAGCGGCTTCTACAAGAACGACAGCCGCTCCGGAAGCGGGTCCTCGTCCGGGTCAAGCGAGTCGACCCTTCCGGCCTCGACAAAAGCGGACACGAGTGCATCGAGTTCGTCCGATTCATCGGGCGCGGGCTCGACGGACAAGACGTCAGGATCGAAGGACAAGCCCTCGAAGCCTGCCACCACCCCGGCCTCTGCGCCTGCAGCCAGTTCGGGCTCCGGCTCTGGCTCTGGCTCTGGCTCCAGTTCGTCGGGGAGCACCTCGACTTCCTCGACCTGACAGCTGACGGCTGACGGCTGACGGCCCAAGCAGCAGCGACCGCAGAGGTCTGGATTCACTGACTTTGCTCCCAATCACCACTCTCCGCTGTCCCGCGTCCGCACAGAGTGACGAGGTACAGTGAAGGACATGGACGTCTCCGACCTCGACCGCCTCTTGGCCCTGCTCGGGGACCTCGACGGCTCCGACCTGCACATCAAGGCTGGGGCGCCCCCGAGGATGCGAGTTGCCGGCGCACTGCGCACACTCGAAGACGAGGACTCCTTTGCAGCAAAGGAGACCATGCAGATCGCCGAGTCGATGATGTCCGAGACAGTCCTCGAGACCTTCCACACCCACCACGAGGCCGACTTCGCCTACAGCGTCCCCGGCGTCGGTCGCTTCCGGGTCAACGCCTACTATCAGCGCTCCTCGGCTGCGCTCGCCATCCGGCGGGTCCGGGCCACGGCCGCCACCGCCGAGGAGCTCGGTCTTCCGCCCGTCGTGACCCAGCTCGCCCAAGAGATGCGGGGTCTCGTCCTCGTCACCGGTCCCACCGGATCGGGCAAGACGACAACGCTGGCAGCGATGATCGACCACATCAACCACCTGCGGACATGTCACATCGTGACGATCGAGGACCCGGTCGAGGTGCTGCATCGAGACGACCTCGCCTCCATTGACCAGCGCGAAGTGGGCTTCGACACGGACTCGTTCACTTCGGCCATGCGGGTAGTGCTTCGCCAAGACCCCGACGTCATCCTCGTAGGAGAGATGCGCGACCAAGAGACGGTGGCTGCTGCGTTGAGCGCCGCCGAAACTGGCCACCTCGTGTTCTCAACCCTCCACACCATCAACGCCACCGAGACCATCAACCGCATCGTCGATTTCTTCCCCCCTCACCAGCAGTCCCAGATCCGCCTCAGCCTGGCCGGATCGCTCCAAGGGATCGTCTGCCAGCGCCTCATCCCCACGGTCGAAGGCGACAGCCGAGTGCCGGCGCTGGAGGTCCTCGTGGTGAACGGGCGCATCCAGCAGGCGATCATCGACCCGATGCTCACCGGGGACATCGAGGCAATCGTGGCCGACGGCGCCTACTACGGCATGGTGACGTTCGACCAGTCCCTGGCGACCCTTCTCGGAGCGGGGCGAATCTCGTTGGCAGAAGCCATGGCGACGGCCAGCAACCCCCACGACCTCAAGGTCATGCTCGAGCGCCAGGGGATCCTGCAGACCGGCTCGTTCGCCACCCAGCTCGGCTGATCACACCGTCGTGGTCGGGCTGCGCTCAAGGTCACCACGAGTCGTTCCGATAGAACCAGTACGGCCTGCCCAGCCATGAAATGCACTGAGGTCCTACGGCGGACCAGAGACGGCGCGTGAGATACATGACGTACGACAGACAACACGGAACACACCGAGTTTCGAGCGACAACTTGGTGGGCGGTGGACTGCATCCCTCCTCCTCCCCCATGTGCGCCCATAGGACTGGAGCCCCCGCATGGCACGCCTGACCGTTGGCCTCGACATCGGCACGAGCGCTGTACGCGCCGCCGAGCTCGACACCTCGAAGTCCACACCGATCCTGATGACGTACGGCCAGGTCGGGCTCCCGCCCGGCTCGCTGGTCGACGGCGAGATCCGCGACACGACCTCGGTGGCCGAGGCCATCCAGAAGCTCTGGAAGAACGGGCAGTTCACCGGGACGTCGGTGATCGTCGGAATCGCCGGCCTGCGAGCGATCACCCGCGAGATCGACCTCCCCTACGTACCTGATGATGAAGTCGAGAGTGCGGTTCGGTTCCAGTCCGAAGAGGTCATTCCGTTCCCTCCGGACCAGACGATCCTGTCGTCGCAAGTGCTGGCCGACTACACCAACGCCGACGGCGCAAAGATGCGCAGGGTCCTGGTGGCCGCCGCCCATGTCGACCTGGTCAACGGGGTCATCGAGGCGGTCGAGCGTGCCGGACTGACCGTCGAGGGCGTCGACCTGATCTCCTCCGCTCTGGTTCGTGCCATCGGGACCACCGGCACAGCAGCCGGGACAGATACCTCTATCGGCGCCATCTCCGATGACCAGTCCGAGGCCATCGTGTCGATCGGCGCAGGCCTCACCGTGGTCGCCGTCCATCAAGCGGGCCGACCGCAGTTCGTCCGGACGATCGGCTCGGGCGGCAACGCCACGACCGCCGCCATCTCGGCCTCGCTCGACGTCCCGATCGTGGATGCCGAGGCGATCAAGTTCCGCTTTGGCGACGACTCGGCTCAGATCCAGTCCGCCGAGCGCGTCGCCCAGCCCAGCCTGCTTGAGCTGGTCGACGAGATCCGGAACTCGATCCAGTACTTCGCCTCGCTCCCCGACCGCAGCCCCGTGTCGCGGATCGTCGTCACCGGTGGCGGATCCGAGTTGCACGGACTCATCCCCTTGCTCGAGGCACAGGTCAGGATCCCGGTCACCACCGGGTCCCCGCTCGCCCGTGTGGATGTGTCCAAACTCGGCCTGGCCCCCGAGCAGGAGGCCGACGTGACCCCGGTACTGGCCACGCCGATCGGGTTGGCGCTCCATGAGCCGGACAAGGCAGTCAAGAAGTTCAATCTGCTGCCGCCCGAAGTCGCCCAGAAAGCCCGCATCAAGCGGATCCAGGAGCGCACCCTCGTCGGTTCGATCGTGGTGGTTGCGCTGCTCATCGTGTTCGGCGGATGGAAGTTCCTCCAGGTCAACAATGCCCAGAACAACGTGAACGACCTCCAGGCCAACATCTCCACGCTCAATGCCCAGGTCCCGAAGTACGACCTCGTCGTGGCGGCCAACGATGCCTATACCAAGGGGCTGGCCCGACGATCGTCCGTGCTCAACACCGCGGTCGACTGGCCATTGGCGCTCAGCAACCTGATCACGATCACCCCGGCCAACGCCGAGGTGCACACCTTCAACGGCAGCCAGCTGGCGACCATCACCGGGTCGACGACCACCGCGCCGGCCAGCAGCGCCACCGGCACTCAGTCGGCCGCCATCGGATCCATCAACTTGAGCGTGAAGGGGCCGGGACCGAGCCTCTCCATTTCGGCAGCGTGGATCAACGCCGTATCCGGTTCGCAGTACTTCGCCAATCCGCTGCAGGGTGCCACCACCGTCGATGCTGACTCGACGATCTCGTTCCCCTTCACGGTCTCGATCACTCCCAATGCCAGCCTCGGCAAGAATGCGAGCCTCAAATGAACACGGTCCGTGAGTACCGCATGCCCCTGCTCATCGCAGGAGGGGCCCTGGTCATCGTCCTCATCCTGTGGGTGGCGCTGATCTCCCCCCAGAACTCCAAGCTGACCAGCCTTCAGGACCAGAGCGTCCAGCTCCAGGCCCAGGAGGCCGAACTCCAGGCCCGCCTCACGTCGCTCCAGTCCGAGGGCCAGAAGCTCTCCTCGAACTGCGCCGACCTGCAAAAGATCAGCACCCAGATCCCCTCCGTGCAGAGTCCGACCGACATCGACGCCCAGGAGTCGAGTTTCGAAAGCCAGTTCAACAACCTGGCTGCATCGTCGGGCGTCTCGCTGGCCCAGTTCAGTGGATTCGCTCCGGCCAACACCACCGGAAGCGCAGCCGCTGCTCCTGCTACGCAGCCCGCAGTGGGTGGGTCGTCCACATCACCGGCGGGCGTCACCGCCGTGCCGACGACGCTCACCGTCCAAGGGAACTACGGACAGATCACCTCGTTCGTCAACGGCCTCGACAACTTCCCCCGGCTGTTCGTGATCCAGAAGTTCGTGCTCGCCTTCGGGCCGGCGGCCACCTCCACCAGTGGAGCGGCGAGCGCGACCGGCACGGCAACCGGTGCCGCGGTTGCTGGGGCCAACGTCGCTGGTCCGCCACTGTGGGTCGGAGGCCAGCCGACCGCTGCCGGCAACGGCCCCTACAACCTGCAGATCACGGGATCGATCTACTACACCTCTACGCCCAACGCGTTGTCCGCCTGCTCCAAGGCCACGGCTGCGCAGTCCACCACCAAGTAGCTCGCGCAGCGCCGAACCCCGCAGTTCAGATCGGCGCCGCGCTAGGCGCCGCTGATCTGCATGTCCCCGATGGCCAGCGTCTGGCCGGCGGCGATCCCCGGGAGCCACTCGACATCAGCACCGACTGCCACCAGCGACAAGAGCATGCGCTGCAGGGTCGAGGCCACGGTGATCTCCCGGACCGGCTCGGCCAGCTTGCCGTCCCGGATCATCAGCCCCTCGGCACCGACGGAGAAGTCGCCGCTGATCGGATTGACGCCGGAGTGCACGCCGGTCATCGACTGCACGAAGAGGCCCTCCCCCACTGCAGCGAGCACGCCATCTTCGTCGTACCCCTCTGGACCAGGCGCCAACGTGAGCGCCCGGCACCCGGGGCCCGGCGTGCCCGCATAGCCGCCACGCACCGCGGAGCCGGTCGATACAGTGCCCGCACGTGACCCGGACACCGTGTCGTACAAGAACCCACGGAGCACGCCGCCCTCGATGAGTGCGTTGCGCCGACATGCCAGCCCCTCGGCGTCATACGCCGCAGCCCCGTAGGCGCGAGGGTCGGTCGGATCGTCGACCAGTGTGAGACCGGGATGGCCCACCTCCTCGCCCAGCCGGCCAGCGAAGAAGGACCGGCCCTTGGCCACGGCCTCGCCGGACAGGGCCGACGAGACGATGGACAGCAGTGCGGTGGCCATCCGCCGGTCGAACACCACGGTCGACCGTGACGACGGCCCCTTGGTGGCACCGAGCAGTCGAACGGCCCGAGTCACGGCATCGTCGATGGCACGGTCCGGGTCGAGCCCGTCAAAGCCGCGTCCGACGCTGAACCCTCCCCCCGTCTGGCTGGCGTCCCCCTCTCCGGCGATGACCCCGACGGACAGATAGCCCGAGGTCTTGCGGCTCGACGACCGGATGCCCGTGGTCGAGACCAGGGCCGACTCAGAAGCCACGTCTCCGTATTCGGCCGCATCAACCTGGCGGATCCTGGGGTCGGCACCACGCGCCTGCGCCTCGAGGGCCAGCGCCAGTTCGATCTTCTTCGTCGTCGGGATCCCGGCAAGCCTGTCGTCCCACAGGTCGACCGGCACCGCAGCGACCCCGTCGGGCTCGGCCAACCGGACGTGCTCGTCGGCGGTGGCGAAGGCGGCGTTGTCACGAGCCTCCGCGAGCGTCTCCGCCAACACGGACTCGTCGAGCGATCCGGCCCATGCGAAGCCCAACCGATGGTCGACGACCACCCGGATGCCGATACCGGCCGACGTCGCCGAGGTCAGCGATTCGACCTCGCCCTCGTAGGCGCGGACCTCGGTTTCGGTTCCGCGGGCGACGTACACCTCGACCGCTTCGCCCGTGCGCGCCCAGCCCACCACTCGCTCGGCCAGGGCCAGCAGTTCGCCCGTCCCTCCCTGATCCTGTGTCATCCCAACCCTCTCTTCTGCGGTGGTGCTCACTCCGCTGTCCCCCCGATGGTCACGCCAGTGAGGCGCATGGTGGCCTGGCCGCATCCGACCGGGACGCTCTGGCCGTCTTTGCCGCACGTGCCGGGCGTCATCGAGAAGTCGGTGGCCACGGCATCGATCCGCTTGAGGATCTCGGGACCGTTGCCGATCAGGTTGGCGTCCCGCAGCGGCTCGGTGATCACCCCGTCCTCGATCAGGTAGGCCATCGTCGTCCCGAACACGAAGTCTCCGGTCGTGGTGTTCACCTGGCCGCCGCCGAGCTTGGCCACGTAGACGCCACGAGGGGTCTGCGCAACGATCTCGTCTGCGTCGGCATCGCCCGGCAGAAGAAAGGTGTTGGTCATCCGGACCATGGGAAGGTCTCGGTAGGACTGGCGCCGCCCGTTGCCCGACGACACCCTGCCCTCCTTTCGGGCCCGCAGGTAGTCCCAGAGATAGTCGGTCAGGACGCCGTCCTCGATGAGCACGTTGCGCTGTGCCGGCCGGCCTTCGTCGTCCACGGCGAACGTGCCCCATTCGGATCCGACGGTGCCGTCGTCGATCAGAGTGACGAGCGGACTGGCCACCTGCTGGCCGACCTTGCCGGTGTAGACCGACGCGTTCTTGACGATGTGATCGGCTTCGAGGCCATGGCCGCACGCCTCATGGAACAAGATGCCGCCGCTACCGCCGGCGAGCACCACCGGCAGCTCGCCAGAAGGCGCCGGACGCGCCGACAGCTTGGCCAGTGCCTGATGCGCCGCAGTGCGGGCCAGCTCTTCCACCGAGACGTCGTCGAAGAGCTCGAATCCGAGCGTACGGGCGGCCGTCTCGTAGCCGGTCTGCATGCCGGTGTCACCGAGCGCCACGCACGACACGGAGAACCGCGTCCGGGCCTGCTCGTCCCCGGCCAGGAGGCCGTCGGAGTTGGCGATCAGCACCCGTCGAGTCGAGGAGCCGAATCCGGCCTGCACCTGGGAGATCCCTGCGCCCGAGGCCCGAGCAGCCTCGTCGGCCCGCTGGAGCAGCTCGAGGGCGTCCGCCTTGGAACCGGTCCTGCGCTCGGGCCTGTCCCCTCGGGGGGAGGTCGTCGAACCTTGCAACGACCCGATCGCCACGGTGCGGGTGCCCCCGCCCCCGCTGCGAGCTACGGCTGAGGCGGCCTCTGCTGCCCGCAACAGGCCCTCGACCGTCAAGTCCGCGGTATGGGCAAAGCCGGTGGTCTCCCCCGACACGACGCGGATCCCGGCTCCCCGGTCCCGGCCCGAGGCAAGCTCCTCCACCCGGCCATCGTCGAGCATGGCCGACGAGTTCGACTTGTCCTCGGCGAACACCTCGGCGAAGTCACCGCCGTTACGCAGCGCTTCTGCCAGCACCTGCTCCAACACGAGGGTTTCGATCACCACGGCCTCCTAGTCCACTGCACGTTGCCCGACGGCGCGGAACCTGACCGCACACTGTCGGACCGCACGGCCCCGTTGGCCGACATCAGTATCCGTCGCGTATCGTACCGGCGTGGCTCCACGCACCGGTCTGTCCGCCCGCATCGAGCTTGTCGTGTCCGAGGAGGACACCGCAGAGGCGTTCGGCTCCGGGTCTGTGCCCGTGCTTGCCACGCCCCGCATCATCGCCCTGTGCGAGGAGGCCAGCTGCCTCGCCATCGATGGCCACCTGCCCGAAGGACGCACGTCGGTCGCCAAACGGCTCCAGTTCGACCATCTGGTGCCCGTGGGGATCGGCGGGACGGTCTGGGCCGAGGCGACCCTGGACCGGATCGAAGGGCGGCGCCTCGTCTTCACCCTGTCGGTGTCCGAGGGGGGCGGCCTGGTCGCTGCCGGCAAACTGGTCCGGGTCGTCGTAGACCGGGACGACTTCCTTGCCAACGTGCGCTGACCGAACCTGTGCTGTTCGAACGCCCACTGTTTGAACGCCCACTGTTCGAACGCCCACTGTTCGAGCCGTGTCGCCGGGCCCGCGCTGGTAGCCTGACCCCAAAGGCACCACGCTGACATGATCCTCGAACACATCGACAGTCCCGCCGACCTCCGAGCGTTGACCCCCGACGAGCTGACTCAGTTGTCGGGCGAGATCCGGGAGTTCATCGTCGACTCCGTGACCGCTACCGGTGGGCACCTCGGGTCGAACTTGGGCGTGGTCGAGTTGACCCTCGCCCTCCATCGGACGTTCGACTCCCCCCGCGACCTGCTGCTTTGGGACACCGGACACCAGGCCTACGTGCACAAGTTGGTCACCGGCCGTCGTGACGCCTTCACCCACCTCCGCCAGGAGGACGGGCTGTCCGGCTACCCGAGTCGGACCGAGTCGGAGCACGATTGGGTGGAGAACAGCCACGCGTCCACCATCCTCAGCTATGCCCACGGCATGGCCACCGCACTCGAACTCCAGGGCAGCGACCGCCGGGTGGTGGCCGTCATCGGTGATGGCGCCCTCACGGGCGGCATGGCCTACGAGGCCCTCAACAATCTGGGCCACTCGGGCAAACGGGTGCTCATCGTCCTCAACGACAACGGGCGCTCCTATGCCCCGACGGTCTCCCAGCTGTCGTTGAGCTTGACCCACCTTCGGCTCAGCCCCGCCTATGTCCAAGCCCGCCAGCGTCTGCGCCACCTGCTGCGCGACCTACCTGGCGTCGGCGAGATTGCCTACTCCGGCATCCATGGGCTGACCAGCGCCCTGCGCGAGGTCGTCACACCCCACACGTTCTTCGAAGCGCTCGGGATCCGCTACGTCGGCCCGATCGACGGCCATGACATCGCCGGCCTGGAGCAGGCGCTTTCGAACGCCGCCGAGTGGGCAGGTCCCATCGTCGTCCACGTGCTGACCCAGAAGGGACGTGGCTACGCCCCAGCGGAAGAGGATGACATCCAACGTCTGCACGATGTCAAGGTCAAGGTCGTCGCAGCCGAGCTCCCGTCGCTCGACGGGCCCGATGCTCCTTCGGTTCCTGCACCTGTGCAGCTCCAGAACGCGTCCCTTTCGATCGGTGGAGCAGACATCGCCCCCGAGCTCCCGGTCACCACATACACCCACGCCTTCACCCGGGCACTTCTGATCCATGCCGAGGCGGATCCCCGGGTGGTGGCCATTACCGCAGCCATGCCGGGCCCGACCGGACTACTCCCTTTCGAAGCCCGTTTCCCCGACCGTTTCTTCGATGTCGGGATCGCCGAGCAGCACGCCGTGACCGCCGCGGCCGGCATGGCCATGACCGGGCTCCGACCTGTGGTGGCCGTCTATTCCACGTTCTTCTCCCGGGCTTTCGACCAGGCCAATCTGGACGTAGGACTCCACCGGGTCCCCGTGGTCCTGGTCCTCGACCGGGCCGGCATCACCGGTGACGATGGGCCCAGCCACCACGGCGTGCTCGACATGGCCCTCTGCCTGGAGATCCCCGGGATGACGGTGTTCGCCCCTTCGTCCGCCCCCGAAGTCGAGGCCATGCTCGCCACTGCGCTGACACTGGACGGACCCTCGGTGATCCGGTTTCCGAAGACACCTGCACCCTCGGTGGCGCCGGGGTCCGAGGGGTCGGGCCTCGAAGCCAGGCGAGTCCGCGAGGGCGACGGCTCGGTCTGCATCCTGGCCGTGGGCAAGATGCTCGGCGCGGCAGAGGCCGCTGCTCGGCGCCTTGCCGAGGAAGGGATCGATGTCACCATCTGGGATCCGCGGGTCGTGTCCCATCCCGACCCCGTCATGCTGGCGGATGCTGGTCGCCACGCCGTCGTGATCACCGTCGAGGACGGGGTCCGCCACGGCGGGGCTGGGATGTTCCTGGCCGACGCGCTGCGGTCATCGCTGCCGTTGGGGGCCTGTCCGCCGGTCATCCACAAGGGCGTTCCACGCGGCTTTCTGGCCCAGGGCCGTCCCGACCGGATCCTGGCCCGCTTGGGACTCGACGAGGACGGAGTGGTCCGCACCGTGCGGGAGAGTTTGGCGGAGCTACAGCATCCGTCCGAGCTGCGCACACCGGTGGAGCACCCCATGACGGGTGATCTCGCCGAACCCGCCTCTGACTGAGCTCCGGCAAGACGGTCCTCATTGATCCGGCTGCGTCGAGCCTGATCCGGCCCATGCCCCAGTGATCTCCCCGGGTCCGAGGTGATACTCCCTGGTCAGGTGGGTGGAGAGCCTTGTCGCCAAGAGTCCCGAAGGCAGCCAGGACAGGAACCAGAGCAGGCCTCGAACCGGCTCGCAGCCGATGTCGCCGGGCAACCATCCGTCGGCAACTCCTGACAACAGCAACCTGTTCTACTATCTGCCCGATGAGCACCTTCAATCTCGCCGACATGTTCGAGGCCGCCGTCGACGCCTTCGGTGACCGGGAGTACCTGGTGGCCGCCGGTCAGCGGCGCACCTACGCCGAAATGGAGGCCCGGGCCAACAGCCTGGCCCACTACCTCGCCGATCAGGGCGTGAAGCCGGGTGACCACGTCGGGATCTACGCGCTCAACAGCGTCGAGTGGGTCGAGACGGCGTGGGCCGTATTCAAGCTCCGAGCCGTGTGGATCAACATCAACTACCGCTATGTCAAAGAGGAGCTCCGCTACCTCTTCACCAACGCCGATCTGGTGGCCCTGGTCCACCAGGCCGAGTTCTCCCCTCAGGTGACGGACCTCCTGCCTGAACTGCCCGATCTGCAGCTGGTCATCGGGATCGATGACGGCACTGGTGTCCCCTTGGGTGAGGGAACCGTCCCCTTCGAAGAGGCGATCGCCGCCGGCTCGCCCGAACGCGACTTCGCCCCCCGCTCCGGCGACGACTACTACATCCTTTACACCGGCGGCACCACGGGCATGCCCAAGGGCGTCGTCTGGCGTCACGAAGACGTCTTCTACGCGCTCGGCGGCGGGGTCGACCCGACGACCAACACCAGGGTGCAGTCGCCCGAGGAGATGGTGGAGAAGGGCCGCGGCGGCCAGTTGACGCTGCTTCCCATCGCACCCCTCATGCACGGTGCCACGCAGTGGTCGATCCTCGGCCAGAGCTTCGTCGGCAACCGGACCATCCTGATCCCGAAGTTCGACGCGCACGAGGTCTGGCGCCTGGTCGAGACCGAGAAGGCAAACTCGATCATGATCACCGGGGACGCCATGGGCAAGCCGCTGGTCGAGGCCCTCGACGACCCGGGAGCCTCCTACGACCTGTCGTCGCTCCTGGCCATCACCTCGTCGGCGGCACTCTTCTCCGCTCCGGTGAAGGACGAGTTCTTCCGCCACCTGCCCAACATCGTCATCGTGGACGCCATCGGCTCGTCAGAATCGGGCAACAACGGCATGGCCACCATGACCAAGGGCGGCACCGCCATGAAGAGCGGCCCCACTGTCACCGTCCTGGGCGACACCGTCGTGTTCGACGAGGACCTCGTTCCCGTCGTCCCTGGGTCCGGGACCATCGGAAAGATCGCTCGGACCGGCGACATCCCTGTCGGGTACTACAACGACCCGGTCAAGACAGCCGAGGTGTTCATGGAGGTCGATGGCAAGCGGTTCGTGATGCCTGGTGACTTCGCCACCATCGAAGCCGACGGATCGATCACGCTTCTGGGTCGGGGTTCGGTCTCGATCAACTCGGGTGGAGAGAAGATCTTCCCCGAAGAGGTCGAGTCTGCCGTCCGCTCCCACCCTGACGTGTTCGATGCCATCGTGGTCGGAGCACCGGACGAACGATGGGGCCAGCGCGTGGCTGCCATCATCCAGCCCCGGGCCGACCGGCACCCCACCCTCGAAGAGATCCAGGCCCACTGCCGCGATGCCATCGCCGGCTACAAGGTGCCCCGCCAGCTCCACGTGGTCGAGGTTATCGAGCGTTCCCCTAGTGGCAAGCCCGACTACCGGTGGGCTGCCGAGATCGCTGCCGAAGTGCCCGAAGAGTCAGATAGCGGAGGCGACCGCACCGCGTCGGGATCGTGAGCATCAGAAGGGACCTCCGTGCCAGTTGACCTGTCCGCTGTCGCTGCCCCCGGCCGCACCGCGATCCTCACCATGGAGATACAGCGTGGTGTCGTCGGGGACCTGTCTGCGTTCCCTCAGCTGGCCGATGCCGCCGAACGGGCCGGCGTCGTCCCCAACACGGCACGCCTGCTCCACGCTGCCCGCCACCTGGGTGTTCCCGTGATCCACTGCACCGCAGAGTTCCGGGCTG
The DNA here is from genome assembly GCA_903849265.1 of uncultured Acidimicrobiaceae bacterium. Classification (GTDB taxonomy): domain Bacteria; phylum Actinomycetota; class Acidimicrobiia; order Acidimicrobiales; family RAAP-2; genus Bog-756. The sequence goes on along the minus strand of CAININ010000013.1, from coordinate 2,461 downwards.
ATCGAGCCGGATCGGTGGCGAACTGCCAGCTGATCGCAGCCATGGTGCGCAATCCGGACCACCTGCTGGTCGGGACCCCGCCCACCGAGCTGGTCCCGGCGCTGGGCCCAGAACCCAGTGACCTCATCTGCGCTCGGCTCCACGGGGTGTCGCCGTTTTCGGGCACGTCACTCGACGCGTGGCTTCGAAGCCTCGGCGTCCAGACCGTGGTGGCGACCGGCGTATCGGTCAACCTCGGCGTGCTCGGCCTGGCCATCGAAGCGTGCAACCTCGGCTACCAGGTGGTGGTCCCCCGTGATGCCGTCGCCGGCCTACCCGACGCGTACGCCGACGCCGTCTTGGACAACACGTTCCCCCTCATCGCCACGGTGACAACGACCGATGCACTGCTGGCGGCCTGGGGGGCGACAGCACCCAGCTGAGCCTCCATCGCCTCGAGCTGCTGGCCGATGTCGGGATCTGTGTGCACGGAGGGTCCTGCCTTGACCGGTGCCCGGGGATTACCGTCTACGGAGTCGTCTCTCATGCGGGCAAATTCCGACAGCGAAGCGTTCGAGGCAGGGGATGCGTCCCGGTCAAGAACTCGCCCGTCGGCGCCGATACCAGTCCCGTGCACATTCGTTCCCCAAGGAGTTCTATGTCGGCCATCCGACCGAATCAGATGTTCCCGGCCGCTGCACTCGCTGCCTGCTCGCTGCTGATGGCCGCCTGTGGGTCCGGCTCGTCCGCTCCGGTTTCTACCCACCCTGCCGGGGAGCCCTATCTGTCCCGGATCGGCACCGGGTCGGCCACCTTGCCGTCGATCGCACTGCCGGCACGGTCGACGCTCGTGTGGCACTTCTCGTGCACGAATCCGTCGTCCCGTCGGTCGTTCGTCCTCACCTCTACCCCAGATGGCGGCAAGGCCACCACGGTGACCAACCAGACCGGTCTCGAGGGAGGCGGCTATCGACCCCTGAAGACCGCCGGTGTCTTCACGTTCGCCGTCAAGACCACGTGCTCGTGGCAGGTGCTGTTGACCACCGAAGGGATCGACACGATCCCGACGACCGTGCCCAAGGCACAGACGTCGACGTCGACTACCAAGGCGCGGTAACGCACACTGCGCCGGGTGGAAGTGGTCGGAGACTTCTGCGCTGGGGCAGGGTTCCCCCTCTCCGAGGTGGGGAGGAACACCTGGCGAACGCCTCTAGTGGAGTGCCGCTCCGGTCGTCACCATTGTCGTAGTTCTCGCCTGCGGAGCGAGGAGTACCGACAAGGAGGACCTGATGGCCACGAGTACGAACGGCAACACCAAAGGCAACGCGAGCGAGGACGGCGCAGAGCGCATCATCGAGTCGCTGGCCGGCGCGGAAAAGGCTGCACTTGATGCGGTGCGCAAATTCCTAGACGCCGTCAACGGCGCATTTCCCCATACCGGGACCGACGGCGGTACGCGCCAGAAGATCATCGATACCGCGTTCAAGATGACCGAGGAGTTGATGGATGCATCGAACGATGCCGCGCAGCGATTGGTCACACTCGGCGGCGACGTAGCCAGGCGGACTCCGGTGCGGCGGACGGTCACCAAGAGGGGTTCGGCACGACGGGCGCACGCCAAGGATCGGATCGCCTCGCGTCGATCCGCTGCGGGCCGAAGGAGCACTCCCACGCCTACCCCTAAGGCCTCGACCAGCAAGGCCTCGACCAGCAAGGCCTCGACCAGCAAGGCCTCGACCAGCAAGGCGACGGTCAGCAAGGCTCCGGCCAAGAAGGCGACGGCCAGCAAGGCTCCGGCCAAGAAGGCCGCCGCCAACAAAGCTCCGGCCAAGCAGGTTCAGGCTTCCGCCCGCTGACGGGGCTGGTCGCTACGAGGGGACGCGGTCCGGTTCGGCCAGCAATCAGGTGCCGGTCTCAGAACTTGCGGCTGCCATCGGGTTGGATGAGCGCGTTCGTGGGCAGCCCGGGCACGTGGATGTCCGGTACGTCATAGACGAACTCGGCGAACTTCGGCTTGGCCGTAGCCCGATAGCGGGTCGTCGAGTGGACCTCGTCCTTGTCGAACTCGGGGATCACCTTGGTACCGAAGACCTCGAGCATCTCGAGGACTTCATCGTGCTCCATCGAGTCGCTGGGCAGGCCGAAGACAACCTGGTCGCAGCCGACCGACTGGTAGCGCTCGAGCTGCTCGGTTACCTCTTCGGGATTCCCACACAGCAGCCACCCCTGCTCGATGAGCTGGTCCAAGGTATCGAGGTCGCCGACGCCGGAGATCGACTCGGGCCAAGTCGGGGCGTAGTCGGGTTTCGGCATGGTGTCGTGATAAAGGCAGACCAGCGAGTACAGGTACCCCCGGTAGTGGCGCAGTGCGATCTCGCGCGCCCGGTCACGGTCGGCCATGCAGATCACAGAGTTGGTGATCATCACATTGTCGTTCTTGAACTGACCGATCGGCTCGGTGCAGTTGGCGATGCCCTGTTTG
>CAININ010000012.1 GCA_903849265.1 uncultured Acidimicrobiaceae bacterium | reverse complement strand
GGGCTTGTTGGCCGATGCCGGGCACGATGCAGTCGACGTGGGCGCCCTCGCGCTGTCCTGGGTGGCCGTCCGCTTCGCCCTGCAGCCGCCCAGTGCGGCCCGCTCGTTCGGGAACCACCGGGCGACCATTCTGGCCGCCCTGGGCAACGCCGTCCTGATCGCCGCAGTGACCGTGCTGATCGTGGTGGACGCCATCCATCGGTTGGGCAACCCTCAGCCCGTCCATGCCGGGATCGTCGTCGTGGTGGCCTCGGTCGCCCTGCTCGTCAACGGGGCTGCAGCACTCGTCCTCAACGACCGGTCCGGCGACCTCAACATGCGCGCTGCCCTGCTCCACATGGTCGGAGATGCACTGGCCTCGCTGGCCGTCGTGGTCGCCGCCGCTGCGCTGCTGGTGGCCCCGTCGGCCACCTGGCTCGACCCCGCATCTGCTCTGGTGGTGGCGGCGATCATCGCCTACCAGGCCGTCGGAGTCCTGCGGAGCAGCGTGGCGGTGCTCTTGGAGTCCACCCCCTCCGATGTAGACCTCGACCACCTGACCGACACCATGGGACAGGTGTCCGGGGTGGGCGAAGTGCACGACCTGCACGTCTGGAGCTTGTCGAGCGAGATGCGGGTGCTCTCGGCGCACCTGGTGCTGACCGGCCACCCCACCCTCGAAGAGGCACAGGTGGTGGGCGAACACGTGAAGGCGGCGATCGCCGGCCCCTACGGGATCGCCCACAGCACGCTCGAGCTCGAGTGCGAGCGGTGCCACGACGACGACGTCGACCCGTGCCGGATGGAGGGCGCTGAGCCACCGGTGACGAGCCACCACCACTGATCTGCCCGGCGGTCCGATCGGTGGATCCCTTCGCCGACCGTGGAGCTGCCTGCCCGAGGCCCGGACGCGACGAAGCCCCGAGTAACCGGACGGTCGAGACCGCACCAGCTCCTCGGGGCGACGCACACGGTGGCTCGGCTCCACCAGGCACCGGATCGTGTCGGACGATCCCGTGTCTGGCACCGCACCGGACCGCCCCCTGAAGGACGCCCCGGCCCGTCCCCGGACCACCTGCCGGTCACCTACGGCCCACCCGAGACCTCGGACTCGATCCTTTGGACCGGTCTACGACCTGTCCTCGAATCTCCTCTGGGGCCTCTCAGGGCTTCGGCTTTCCGAACAGGAGCCACTGTGAACCGACCCCGCCGAAGGGTCAAGAGCTTGGCGCGAAATCCTGAGCTTTTCCGCCACATTTCCCTCATCATCCCCAGATCCAGCAAAGATCTCCACTGTTCATCCCCAGGCCCGTGGTGCCGCCATGGGCACCGGCGGCGGCGGTAACCTGCGTTGTCGTAAGCCTCACTGCGTGGCGGTGCCGGGGGCACAGGTACAGACACAGATACAGGCACGGCCACGAGAGAGTCAGGGGGCATACGTCGATGAGCAGTAACGGGGAGGCACCGGAACTCGAGACGGAACCGGAGACGGAGTCCGAACTACAGGCGCAGCCCATCGCTGCCCGTCCGCGCCGGCACGCCAGCACGCTCGTCGTCGCCACTGTCGTCATCCTCTCCCTCGTCGGAATCGTCGGCGCCGTCGCCACCTCGAGCCCCAGCCGGGCAACTGCGTCCGCCCGGGCGACGCCAGCGCCAGGGCACCCGACGGCCACCTCGGCGGCCCTGCTCCACGCAGAGGTGGCGCCCCCGCCGACCAGCACACCCGATGCGCCAGGGACGAACCTGGATGCCGGCCTCAACCAGTCCGATCCTTTCCTGACCGTGGCCGCCGGCCATTACATCCTGATCACCAGCGGAGGCACCGTCGCCGACCCGATCAATGTGCCCATGGTCACCAGCACGGACTTCGCCAACTGGTCTGCTCCCTTCGACGCCCTGCCGGTGCTGCCCGGATGGGCACGCCACGGGTTCACCTGGGCACCGGACCTGCACCGGTTCGGAACCCACTACGGGCTGTACTTCACGTCGATGATCGCCGGGCTCGACCCCCCCACCCAGTGCATCGGCAGCGCCTTCTCCACGTCTCCCACCGGTCCGTTCACCGCCCAGCCCGCACCGATCATCTGTCCGCTCGACCAGGGCGGAGCCATCGACCCCCGGGTGTTCGTGGACTCCGACGGCACCCCGTGGATGCTGTGGAAGTCCGACCAGAACATCGGCGGATCGGACACCCCGACCAAAATGTGGTCGCAGCGGATCTCCTCCGACGGAACCACGCTGCTCGGCAGCCCATCGTTCTTGCTGTCGCCCGACCGGCGTTGGCAGGGGACGATCCAAGAGGCCCCGGACATGGTCGAGGTCGATGGCGCCTACTGGCTCGTGTACTCGGCCAACTGGTACAACAACCCCGACTACGCCATCGGGGCAGCCCGGTGTCAGGGGCCGGCTGGCCCATGTGCCGATGTGACGCCGGGGCCCCTGCTCGCCTCCAACTCCCAGGGAGAGGGACCAGGAGAAGCCTCCGTGTTCCACACCGCAGCGGGCATCTGGATGCTCTACAGCCCTCGCCGGTCGCTCGCCCCGAAACCGGACATCCCCGCTCGCAAAGTGTTCATCACCCGGCTCGGGTTCGGACCATTCGGCCCCTATCTGGCCGGCGGACCGCTGCCCGGGGCCGCCGGCCTGCTGGCGACGCCGATCTGGTCACCCTCCCCCTGAACGGGTCCGAGCGGGCATTCCACGCCCCAGCCTGGCCAGGTGCGTCTAGGACTGGCCAGGTGAGCCCCGGACTGACCAGGTGAGCGCGGGGCTCAGCCCCGCAGGCGGGCCAGCTCTGCGGCTACGGCCTTTCCGTTGGCCTGGCCCTTGGTGGCCTTCATGACCAGGCCGGTGAAGAACCCGGCCAACTTGCCATCACCCTCGCAGAAACGGCCCCACTCGTCAGGATGGTCGGCCACCGCTTGGGCCACCGTGGCCGCCAGCGAGTCCTCCGACATGGCCTCGAACCCCTTGGCCTTGGCGATCACCGCCGGATCTCCCCCGCCCTGGGCGAACAGCTCGGCCAACACCGCCTTGGCCTGGGTGGCCGACAGCGATCCCTGGGCCTCCATGGTCAGCAGCGCCACATAGTCCTTGGGATCGAGCAGGCGTGCCGCTTCGGCATCGGTCGCCGCCTCGTTGGCCGTGCGGGCGAGCGCCAGGCCGGAGCCCACGCCTCCGGCCACAGCCTCGACGACCAGGTCGTCCAGGCCCAGGTCGACCACCGTGGTCACCTGGTCGCGCTGGGCATCGGTGGCGCCACCGGCCTCGTCGAGCAGGGCGACCAGACGAGTCCGCCGTTCGGCCGGCATCATCCCGAGGGTGTCGCCCACGGCTCGGATCCACTCGGCGTCGGGCACCAGGGGGACCAGGTCGGGCTCCAAGAAGTAGCGGTAGTCGTAGGCGTCCTCCTTGGACCGGAGCGCCTGGGTGCGGCCGGCGTCCTCGTCCCAATGGCGGGTCTGCTGGATCACGCGTTCGCCGGACTCGATAAGGGCGATCTGCCGTTCGGCCTCGTACTCGATGGCTCGACCGAGCGATCGGACGGAGTTCAGGTTCTTGATCTCGCACCGGGTGCCGAACGGATCATCCGCACTACGCCGGACCGACACGTTGGCGTCGACCCGCATCGAGCCCTCTTCCATCTTGCCGTCCGAGGCCCCAGACGCCACCAAGATGGCCCGCAGCTCGGTCACATAGGCGCGGGCCTGCTCTGCGGTGCGCATGTCGGGATCGCTCACGATCTCGACCAGCGGCACACCGGATCGGTTGTAGTCGACCAGCGAGTAGTCGGCACCGTGGATGCGGCCCGATGCACCGGCATGGCTGGTCTTGCCGGTGTCTTCTTCCATGTGGGCCCGCTCGATCCCGACCCGGAACCCGTCGGGAAGGTCGAGGTAGCCGTTGACGTTGATCGGCTCGTCGTACTGGCTGATCTGGTAGTCCTTGGCCTGGTCCGGGTAGAAGTAGTTCTTGCGGTGGAACGTCGACGGCCGGATCTCGCAGTGGAGCGCGGTGCCGATGGCCATCGCCAGCTCCACCGCCTGCTGGTTGAGCACCGGGAGCGAACCGGGCAGTCCCAGGCAGTTCGGGCACACGTTGGTGTTGGGCTCGTCGCCGAACATGTTCGGGCACCCGCAGAACAGCTTGGTGGCGGTGCGCAGCTCACAGTGGACCTCGAGGCCGATGACCATCTTCCATGCGGTCGTCATGATGGGGCTCCTGTGGTGATCCGGGGAGTGGGGAGGTCGGGGGCGGCGGCCTCGACAACCGCTGCCACCTGGAACAACGTGCTTTCGGACAGGGCCGGGCCGAGCAGCTGGACGCCGATGGGCAGCCCGTCGTCGCCTGGGCCGAAGGGGACGCTGATCGCCGGATGCCCGGCCAGGTTCGTCGGGATGGTGCACACGTCGGACAGGTACATGGTGAGGGGATCGTCGACCTTGGCGCCGATGGCGAACGCCGTGGTCGGTGCCGTCGGCCCGAGCAGGACGTCATAGTGCCCATAGGCGGTGGCAAAGCCCTCGATGATCCGGGTGCGCACCTTGAGGGCCTGGTTGTAATAGGCGTCCATGTACCCGGCGGACAGCACGTAGGTGCCGAGCATGATGCGGCGCTTCACCTCGGCGCCGAACCCTGCAGAGCGGGTGGCGGTGTTCATGGCCACCGTGTCCTCGGCGTCCACCCGAAGCCCGAACCGGACCCCGTCATAGCGGGCCAGATTGGACGAGGCCTCGCCGGGGGCGATCAGGTAGTAGGCGGACAGGCCGAGCGCGACCTCGGGGACCGAGACCTCTTCGACCCGGGCACCCGCCGCGGCCAGTGCGTCGGCCGCCTGGCGCACTCGGGCCACCACGTCGGGGTCGGCCCCGTCGAGGAACTCGGTGAGTACGCCGACCCTCATCCCGTCGACGCCGTCGTCGAGCACCGAGAGCACTCGAGGGGTGGGCCGATTGAGCGACGTGGAGTCCAACGGGTCGTGGCCGCCGATCACGTCGAACAGCAGTGCGGCATCGGCCACCGATGCCGCGAACGGGCCGATCTGGTCGAGGGAGGAGGCGAACGCGATGAGCCCGTAGCGCGAGACGGTGCCGTAGGT
>CAININ010000011.1 GCA_903849265.1 uncultured Acidimicrobiaceae bacterium | reverse complement strand
TTCCTGGGTGATGACCTCGGGGATCTGCCCGCCTTCGTCGAACTCGGTCGACTGAGGGCCGAAGACGGGCTTGCCGCTGTAGGGGTTGCTGTCATCGACGACGAGACAGCACCTGAGGTGGCCGACGCGGCTGATCTGCATGTGCGGGGCCCGAAGGGCGCACTCGAGGTACTCGAGTGGCTGGCCGCCAGCACCCAGCCCACCCCGCCAGCCTGACCCGGATCTAGGCGGTCGCCGTCGGACCGAGTTCCGCCGCCATTGCGCTTAGCGGGCGGCGATCAACTGGTCTTCGAGCCAGTCGAGTGGGCGCCGTGCCTCGATGGCCGCCCGCAGGGACGCCGATCTGGCGGCTCGCTCATCGCCGTCCATGGCCAGGGCCTTCGACAGGACGGTGGCAGTGCCGGTGACGTCGAACGGGTTGATCTCGAGTGCACCCCGGGCCAGCTGATCGAAGGCCCCTGCCTCACGAGACAGGGCGACCACGCCGTTGCGAGCGTTGACGAGCGGGCCTTCCATGGCCACCAGGTTGAGCCCGTCCCGCACCGGGTTGACCAAGAGCACGTCGTATCGGGTGAGGGCAGCCAGCGATCGTGGGTAGTCGTCCTCCACCTCGAGCACGATCGGGGTCCAACCTGGTGTTGCCCACCGATCGTTGATGCGGGCCGCCTCCGTCTCGACCTCGGCTTGGTAGGCGAGATACTCAGGCAGTCCTTGGCGGGTCGGATAGGCGAGCGCGACGAAGACCACATGTTCGCGGTGCTCGGGCTCGTCCTCGAGCAGCTCCTCGAAGGCCCAGAACCCGCGCAGGATGTTCTTTGAGAGCTCCATCCGGTCGACGCGGACGATCACCTTGCGGTCCGTTCCGCCGATCGAGTCCTCGATCCTGGAGAGAGCGGCCGCCACGGCGGGCTCGGCCGCAGACGTGCGCAGCCTCCCTACGTCGCTCGACAGCGGCGCGACGAAGGTGGTGGCGGCACCGGCGTCCAGTCCAGAAGAGGCGAGCCCGGCGCGAAAGGAGGCCGCCCACCGCTCGGAGTGGAACCCGCAGGCGCCAAACTGGGCCATGGCACCGAGCAGCTCGCTGCCCACGGCGGTTGGCAGCATCCGCAGGATGGCCGGGTCTGCGAACGGGGTGTGGGTGAAGTGGGCAGTGCGCAGATCAGGGCGCAGGCGACGTAGTGCGGGGGCCATCAATGCCAGGTGGTAGTCCTGGACGAGCACCCGTCCCTTCTCGGGGGCGACTGCGGCCACCCGCTCGGCCATGACCGCGTTGAACTCGCGGTAGGCGTCCCATGCCTCCATCCATCGCCGGTCCGTCCGGGGCCGGCGGGCCGCGTCGAACAGGTGATGGTGGCAGAACCAGAGTGTGGCGTTGGAGACGACGTTGTAGGCGAGGTTGTAGACCTGCGAGTCTGGCTCGACCAGTTCGACCCGCAGTCCGTCGGCCGTCATCAGGCCCAGGGCGGATGCTTCTTGGTCGGCCTCGCTCAACGAGGAGGCCACCCATGTGGCGCCGGTGCCCGCCACCAGTGGCTGGAGCGATCCGGCTAGGCCGCCCCCAGACGCCGTCCGGACCAGCCGACCGTCCTCGGAGCGGAACGAGAGCGGCCCCCGGTTGGAGACGAGGACCGTGTCCGACAGGGACCCATCGCCTGCACCGGAGGTGTGGCCGCCGGGGTCGAGCGTCAGGTCGGATCCCATCAGAGGACGCTACCCCTTGGACCCCTGTTCACGGGGTGAAGTGGGCGAACGCCGCCAACCGGACAAACGCCGCCAACCAGCCGGATGGGAAGTCGGTCCGCCCTGAGCTCAGATACCGGACAGCAACGGCGACCGGGCCAGCGCCGCGGCCAGGATGTCGGTGGCTTGCGGGCGGAGCTCGGACAACGGCCTGTTCCGGTGCACGCGGACGCCGAGGTCGACCTGGGCGATCGTTTCGACGCCGAAGTACGAGGCGACGTCGATCAGCAAGGCCAGCTCGACGGCGTAGCCGTCGGCCAGGGTGCACTTCTCCAGGACCCACCGCGGGGCTGCGGTCTCGCCCGCCAGCGGTTGACGGACCATAGACAGGGCGGGGAACAGCAGGTCGATGACGGGCCGGGCCATGAGCTCGGTGACACGCCCTCCGCCGTCGGGGTCCCCGTGGAGCGGGCGCTCGTAGAAGCCCTTGACCACGGTGACGGTGTCATCGGTCAGCAGTGGCCCGAGCAGCCCCGTCACGAAGTAGGGCCCGAAGTTGGTGACATCCCCGTCTACGAATGCGAGCAGGTCGCACTCGGCTTCACGAAGGGCCACCCGCATGGCCTGGCCCTTGCCTCCGCTCGGCGTGTCGCTGGTGACGACTCGTGCCCCGGCGCTTCGGGCGATCTCCCCGGTGCCGTCGGTCGACCCGTCGTCGACCACGACAACCTCGTCCACGAGCGGGATGCCGCCCCCGGCTCGGGTCAGCTCGGTGACAATGGTTCTGACGATGGGGCCGATGGTGGCCGCTTCGTTGCGCGCCGGGATGCACACCGAGACGGTGCGCCCGTCCTTGATTGCGGCCAGGGCCTCCGCATCGAAGGCACCGTGCGCGTAGGTGGACCCCTCTTCACCGTGCGTCGCCGTCTTGGACATCCCACCATCATCCCTCACCACACAAGCGTTCGTGGCGGCCCCGCCGGGCGGATGTCCGGGTCTTGGGGCACGTTGACGCCAGGCCCCTGGTTCGGCCACAATAGAGGTCATCATCCAGAGCAGCTGAGGGACCGGGCCCTGAGACGCTGCGGCAACCAGAGCGCTGACGACCAGATCGGAACGGTCGTCGTGCGTAGCAGGTGCCAATGCCCGAGCGATGAGGAGACTGCTGTGGACTTCGTTTCTGGCTTGCGCTGTCGTGAATGTGGCCGTACCTACCCGGCCGAAGCGCTCCACGTATGTGACTTCTGTTTCGGGCCGCTCGAGGTCACCTACGACTACGAGCGGGTCGCCGCCACCATGACCCGCGAGCGGATCGCGGCCGGGCCTCGAACGATCTGGCGCTACGCCGATCTTCTTCCGGTGGCCGATCCCAATCCCGTCGATCTGGGCGCAGGGTTCACTCCGCTGGTGCGGGCCGATCGGCTGGCTGCTGAGCTCGGACTTGGTGAGCTCTGGATCAAGGACGACACTGCCAACCCGACCGGCTCCTTCAAGGACCGGGTGGTCTCTGTCGCCTTGACCAAGGCCCGTCAGCTCGGGTTCAAGATCGCCGCCTGTGCCTCGACCGGGAATCTGGCCAACTCGGTCGCCGCTCATGCAGCCCGGGCCGGGATGGACTCGGTGGTCCTCATCCCGCACGACCTCGAGCGGGCCAAGGTCACAATGACCTCGGTCTACGGGGGCCGGGTCTTCGCCGTGCAAGGCAGCTATGACGATGTGAACCGCCTTTGTGCCGAGCTCACCAGCGAGCAGCCCGAGTGGGCGTTCGTCAACGTCAATGTGCGGACCTACTACGCGGAAGGGTCGAAGACCCTCGCCTTCGAGGTGGCCGAGCAGCTTGGATGGCAGGCTCCGGACCATGTGGTCGTGCCGATCGGGTCGGGAAGCCAGCTGACCAAGGTGGCGAAGGGATTCCAGGAGCTCTGGCAGGTCGGGCTGCTCGACGAAGAGCCGTCCGTCCGCGTCTCGGGAGCCCAGGCAGAGGGGTGTTCTCCGGTGGCAACCGCCTTTGCTGAAGGGACCGACGCCATCCGCCCAGTCAAGCCGCACACCATCGCCAAGTCGCTGGCCATCGGCAACCCTGCCGATGGGTGGTACGCCCTCGACACCATCCGCAAGTCCGGCGGCTCGTGTGCCTCGGTGACCGACGAAGAGGTGCTCGACGGGATTCGGCTGTTGGCTCGGACCGAGGGGATCTTCGCCGAGACCGCCGGGGGTGTGACCATCGCAACGTTGGCCAAGCTGGCCGCGCAGGGGGTCATCCGGCGCGACGAGCGGGTGGTGGCCATGATCACCGGTCACGGGCTGAAGACGGTGGAGGCGCTTGCCGACGTCGTCGGGCCGACCGCCACCATTGCGCCGACGCTCGACTCGTTTGCCGAAGCCTTGGCCGCAGATTCTGAACATGCATCGATCCAGAGGAGCTCCTGATGAGCAAGGTCCGCATTCCCGCCCAGCTGCGCACTCTGACCGGGGGGGCCGGCGAGCTGGTCATCGACGGCTCCACGGTGGGTGAGGTCCTGAAGGGCCTCGACGCCACCCACGCCGGCTTCGGCGAACGCATCTTCGATGCCGAAGGCGGTCTCCGCCGGTTCGTCAACGTCTTCCTCGATGAGGAGGACGTGCGATTTCTCGACGGACTGGCCACGCCCGTCACCGACGGGCAGACGATCTCCATCGTGCCAGCTGTCGCCGGAGGCTAGGTTCGCCAGCTTGGTGTCCCTGGGAGATGAACGTGCGGCTCCAGAGACTGCCCTGGCGGTCCCGAGTTCAGGGGCCGGGACGGTCGGCGACCTTCGGCCGAGTCGTGCTGGCGCACGGTCCTGCAGCGATGCCCGCCCCGTTTTGGAGGAGAGCGGTCGGTAGAGTGGTTGCAGACATGAGACCAGCACAGGAGCGACGATGACCTCGACGCAGGGATCCACACCGGGCACGCCTTCGGGCGGCAGTGCCTCCGGCGGCACGGCGACGAAGAAGCGGGGTGTGGGCGCCTCGTTCGGCACAGCGTCCAACTACGGGCGCATGCTCACGACCTTTCCGGCAGCACCAGTGACCGCTCCGTCCAACTGGAAGCAGCAGCCGGACGGAAACTGGTGGTCATGGGACGGTGCCACGTGGCACCTCCAGCCGCAAGGGCCACCCGCTGCGCCGCCCGCAGCAGGCCAGGCAGCAACGTTTACGGCTGACGGTGCCCTCAACAAGGCCGGGCTCCTCGGATTGGTGGCCTTGGTGGTTGGGGCAGTGGCCTACGTCTCCCATCTGCCGCTGGGTGCGGCCTGGGTGACCATGTTCGTGGGACTCGGTGTGGGCCTGTGGTGCTCGTTCCAGCCTCGGCGGGCACCGATGCTCGCTCCGATCTACGCCGTGGCCGAAGGTGTGGTGCTCGGCATCATCTCTCGCTTCTATGCCGACAACGGACAGCACGTCGTCACCCTTGCGGTCTTCGGCACGGTGGCGATCGTGGTCGGGGTCTGGGCGGTGTACCGGACCGGTCTGGTCAAGGTCGGGAACCGGTTCATCCAGACCACGATGGTGGCCATGCTCGGCATGTTGGTGGTGATGGTGACGGCCATGTTGACCGGGTGGGGTCTCACCGGCTTGAGCGGACTGCTCATCTTCGGCGTGCTCTACCTGATCTTGGCGGTGATGAACCTGTTCGTCGACTTCAGTTTCGTCGACCGAGCGGAGCAGGCCGGGATCGACGCTGATGCCGAGTGGTTCTCCGCCTTCACCATCCTCGTCTCCTCGGTGATGGTCTATCTGGCCCTGCTGCGGATCTTCGGCGGCTCGCGCTAGGGCAAGGGATCTGGCCCATCTGAGGATGGGTTTCCCGACCGACATCACGGAGCAGAGGCTGCGGCCAGGCTGGCTCGCACATCCTTCATCCGTCTATAGAGACGCAGAGGCGTTCCGATCGGCTCGACGAACCCATGGCGACGGTAGAAGCCGGCGGCAGAATCGTCCAGGGCGTCGACCACGATGAGCCGGGCGGCCGCTGCCTCGCCGGCGAACACGGCGGTGCGCAGTGCGTCAGCCAAGAGGCGGGCGCCGAGCCCCTTTCCTTGCTCCTCCTCGGCAATCGCCAGTCTGGCCAGGATCACCGCAGCTATGGGGTAGCGGGGCATCCCCCGCACCAATGACGGGGGTGGCTCCGTTCGACCGACCGACCCCATGGTGAGACTGAAGTAGCCCACCGTCTTCGTTCCCCGGCAGGCGATGAACGTCCGGGCCGAGTCCATCTGTTGGGCGGCCAGCGCATGTCGATGGAGCCACACATCGACCGAGGGGGAGCCCGACGTGAACGAAGAGACGTCATGGCGGGCGTCGAGTCGCTGGAGTCGGAGATGTCCTGGCTTCATGCCTCGCTGATCGGTGCGCTGCGGAACAGTTCCACCAACTCGGGCACGGCCTCGGCCTCGAGGTCGAGTGCTTGATAGAAGCGGGTGAAGTCGGCGGAACTGAGGCTGATGGAACGGTGATCTTCGAGTACCTGCTCGGCCCGAGCCGTCGCCGTGCCGAGCACGAACGAGGTGATGGTCTGGTCTTCTAGGTCCGCAGCCTCGCGGATCAGTGCCTCCTGGCGAGGAGTCACTCTCACCTCGATCCGGTGGCGTCTGCTCGGTTCGTAGGCTCTTTCCGACATCTCACTACCTTACTGATGTCCGGGCGATGTCCGGACATGCGGAGTTGGATCACCTCCTGGGTGCGGATTGATCCAAGGCGGTAAGTCTGCACCCGGGCTCCTCATTCCAGCCTCGTCATCACGGTGCTGTGGCTCAGGCCGCCAGGCCGTGCTGTGGCTCAGGCCGCCAGGCCGTGCTGTGGCTCAGGCCGCCAGGCCGTGCTGTGGCTCAGGCCGCCAGGCCGTGCAGGATGAATCCGACGATGTCGGCTGCAGCCTCCGCCCGTGGGCGGGGGAGTGGCTCACCCGCTCGCACCGCAATCGCTCCGTAGATCTGTTGGCCGATCAGCCCGATGGCCAGGTCGGTGTCAACCGAGCGGAAATCCCCTCGCGTCACGCCTTCGACCACCATGTCCTGGATAAGCCGGGCGATATCGAGTCCGATGAGCGCCAGTTCGGCACCGACCACCTCACCATCTCTGGCTGGCGTCCCCTGGGTCACCAGTGCCAGCCGGAAGAACGCTGGACTCTCATCGACGACAGCCAGCATCTCCTCGACGAGTCGGCCGAGACGACGGCTGGGCTCGGCCTCCTCCTCCCACGTCGAAGCGATGGCCTCG
>CAININ010000010.1 GCA_903849265.1 uncultured Acidimicrobiaceae bacterium | reverse complement strand
GAGCTCGGCGAACTCCGTGGAGCCAGCGATGGTGGTCAGTGGCCGGATGTCGACCCCGGGGGTGTCCATCGGAAGGATGAGCCAAGAGATCCCGCGATGGCGGCTGTCTTCGGGGCCCGTGCGGACCAGCAGCTCGCAGTAGTCGGCGACTTCGGCGTGCGACGTCCAGATCTTCTGACCGCTGATGACGTAGTCGTCGCCATCGCGGACAGCGCGCGTGCGCATCGAGGCGAGGTCGCTGCCGGCGTTGGGCTCGGAGAACCCCTGGCACCAGACCTCGTCGCCACGAAGGATCGGTGCGAGGAACTTGGCCCGCTGCTCGGGCGTGCCCTCGGCGATCACCGTCGGGCCCGCGTGCAGCAGGCCGACGAAGTTCACTCCGACGTAGGGGGCGTGGGCTCGCTCGAGCTCCTCTTTGAAGATGAGCTCCTCGATGGCGGTGCTGCCTCGCCCCCCGCCCTCGACCGGCCAGTCGACTCCGGCGTAGCCGGCATCGAACAGCTGACGCTGCCAGAGGGTGTCATAGGCGCGACGGCCGGGCCAGTCGTCCGGGGACGGCTTGTCGGGCAGGCCGGGGAGGGTTGCCTCCAGCCAGTCACGCAGGTCGCTTCTGAACGCCTCTTCGGCGTCGCTGTAACGCAGGTCCACGGTCGGTCTACTGCTCGGCGATTACTGGAAGTCGAGGCCGAAGAGACGGATGGCATTGCCCCGGACGACCTTGTAGCGCTGCTCGTCGGTGAGTCCAGCCATCTGCTTCTCGGCGATCTCACGCGTGAGGGGCCAGGTCGAGTCCGAGTGCGGGTAGTCCGACTCGTAGGTGATGTTGTCCTCGCCGATCTGGTCGATGAGCATCAGCCCGTTGGGGTCGTCGAAGAAACAGCCGTAGACGTGGTCCTTGAAGTAGCTCGACGGCGGGTTCGGGACCTTGTCGGCCACGCCGCCCCAGCCCCGGTTTTCCTCCCACACCACGTCCATGCGGTGGATCAGGTGGGGGATCCAGCCGATCTGGCCCTCGGAGTAGGCCACCTTGAGGTTGGCGAACCGCTCGAAGAGTCCCGACATCAAGAAGTCGGCCATCGACAGCTCGGCATTGATGTGCGTGAGCGAGGAGCCCACGGCCGCCGGAGCATCAGCGGACGTCGACGGCATCTTGGAGCTCGAACCGATGTGCATGTTGACGACCATGGACGTCTCGTCGCAGGCCTGAAAGAACGGGTCCCAGTAGTTGTCGGCGTCGTGGATCGACGGGAGTCCGAGGTAGGCCGGAATCTCGGAGAAGCACACGGCCCGCACACCGCGGTCAGCGTTGCGCCGGACCTCGGCTGCGGCCATGTGGGCATCCCACAGGGGCACGATGATCAGAGGGATCAGGCGTCCACCGGTCCCTGCGCACCACTCTTCGACCTGGTAGTCGTTGTAGGCCTCGACGCAGAGCAGGGCGAGCTCCTTGTCCTTGGCCTCGGTGAAGGTCTGTCCGCAGAACCGGGGGAAGGTAGGGAAGCAAAGCGAGGCTTCGATGTGGTTGACGTCCATGTCCTCGAGCCGCTCCTTCTGGCTGTAGGAGCCAGGGCGCATGTCCTCGTAGGTGACACCCGTCATGGTGACCTGGTCCCGTGGCACGCCGACGGCCGAGTCCACCCGGAGCAGCGGGCGCTTCAGGTCCTCGTAGTGCCACCAGTCGACCGGCTTGGTGCCACCGCCCTCGACGATGGTGAGCTTGCCGCCTACGAAGGTGACGTCCGGCATCGGCGCCTGGATGATGCGCGGGCAGACGTCGTGGTACTTGGACGGAATGCGATCTGTCCAAGTAGTTGCGGGCTCGACGATGTGGTCGTCGACGGAGATGATCATCGGCAGTTCGGCCATGCGGTGGATTGTATCCCCGGTTCTGACGGTGTGTCAGATGCGGTCCTGACTGCAGCCGCTCCCGGATCCGCGTCCCTGCGTACCGGTGCCGCACACGCCTGCCTAACGGAGGACGGCGCCGACCGAATGCGATCCA
Source organism: uncultured Acidimicrobiaceae bacterium (assembly GCA_903849265.1). Taxonomy (GTDB): domain Bacteria; phylum Actinomycetota; class Acidimicrobiia; order Acidimicrobiales; family RAAP-2; genus Bog-756. The sequence goes on along the minus strand of CAININ010000010.1, from coordinate 409 downwards.
ATCAGCCCTTCCCTCGGCCGCTGTCGTTGCCTACGATTGGAACCGATGCTGGCAACTGCACGCACGTTCTTGGTCTCGGTGTCTCTCCTGCTTTCGGCGGCGGTGCTCACCACGATGGTCGCGCCCGGGTCGGACCCGGTCGGCGCCGCCACGGTCGCCCCGCACCTCTACCCAGGGGGCGGCGTCCTCGGGTATGGATCTCATGCGCAGTTGTCGCCCCTCACGTTCCCCCTCACGGCCACACTGAATTCGGTGGTCGTCGCACAGGCGGTCGATCCGTCCGCCACGGCGGCCCACGAGGGCTACTGGCTGGCTTCGGCCGATGGCGGGGTCTACAGCATGGGAGCAGCCGGCTACTTCGGATCACTTGGCGCGCTGCACCTGCAGGGCCCGATCGTGGCCATGGCGG
>CAININ010000009.1 GCA_903849265.1 uncultured Acidimicrobiaceae bacterium | reverse complement strand
CTGCCTGTCGCGCCACGAGGGCTTCTGCATCCCGCTGCTCGAAGCGATGCGCGCCGGGACGCCGATCGTGGCGCTCGATGCCGGAGCGGTGGGGGAGACGTTGGCCGACGCCGGCATCCTGCTCCCGACGGCTCGACCGGCGACGGTTGCCGCGGCGGTCGACCGGGTGCGCCGCGACCACGATCTCGCCGACACTCTGGTGGCATCGGGCCGGCGGCGCCTCGGCGACTTCGCCGAGGCGGTGACCCGCCAGCGCTTCGTCGATGTGCTCGGCCAGGTCGCCGCACACGGGAAGGCGGTGGCATGAAGCTCACCTTCGTGACACCCCGGTACGGGACCGAAGTCATCGGCGGGGCAGAGACGGCAGCGCGCATGCTCGCCGAGCGCCTGTGCCTGCGGCCCGGATGGGAGGTCGAGGTCTTGACCAGCTGCGCCCTGGACCACCTCACCTGGGAGAACACCGAGCCCGCCGGCACCACTGTCATCAACGGCGTGACGGTCCGGCGGTTCCCGACCGCCTCCCCTCGCACCCTCGACTACTTCTACCTGGACGGCAAGCTGCGGGTCGCCCCGGCGGAAGCAACGCTGTCCGAGACCCGCATGTGGCTGGCGCTCAACGGGCCGATGTGCCCGGAACTGGTGGATGCCGTTGCTGAGTCGGACGCCGATGTGATCGCCTGCTATCCGTACCTGTTCGCCACCACCGTGGACGCCATCGCCGCGGCCAAGGTCCCGGTCGTGCTGCACCCGGCGGCCCACGACGAGCCGGCCTTGTACTTCTCGGCCTTCCGGCGCAGCTTCCGGGACATCGACGGGCTGGTGTACCACACCCGTGCCGAACGTGACCTCATGGAGGATGTCTTTTCGATTGGAGCACGACCCCAGGTCGTCCTCGGACTGGGCGTCAACGAGCCCGCTGGGGCTGGGCGCAGCGGTGGGGAGATCCTCGGCATCGGCGACCGGCCCTACCTCTGCTACTTGGGCCGAGTCGACGAGCACAAGGGCTGCGGGATGCTCGCCGACTACTTCGCCGAGTACAAGCAGCGCCACCCTGGTGACCTGGCCCTGGCGTTCGTCGGCCCTGTTTCGGCCAAGGGGCCCGATCACCCGGACATCGTGGTGACCGGAACTGTTTCCGAGGCGGACAAGTGGGACATCCTGGGCGGCGCCCAAGCGATGGTGAACCCGTCGGCCTACGAGTCGTTCTCCTTGGTGGTCCTCGAAGCGTGGACGCTCGGGGTGCCGGTCCTGGTCAACGGCTCCTGCGCGGCCACCATGGAGCACTGCCGGCGTTCGGGCGGCGGGCTCTGGTTCGACTCGTACCGGACCTTCGAGGCCACGGTCGATCGGCTGACCGGCGATGCCCCGATGCGGGCCGCCTTGGGCGACGCCGGGCGTCGCTACACCGCACGCAACTACCTGTGGCCGTCCATCATCGACCGGTACACGGCGTTTCTGACCGGGGTCGTGGAACGGGGCACGCACCCGCGGTTGCGGACCGCCCGGCTCGAGCTCCAGTCTGGCGGCACCGCATACGTGCGCGAAGGAGGCGGAAATGACTGAGTCCCCGGATCTTCCCGAGGACGAGCAGGAGCTGCTCGAGGCGTTCGCCAGGCTGGCCCCGGAGGGTTCGGCCGAGTGGAACTTCGAGAACTCCATGCGGCGCCTGTCGACACCGGCGGAACGGCCCACCTGGGTGGGGCCCTGGAGCGGACTGCCGGCTGACCTGTGGGAGCGGGGGCGGGCGACGAAGGCCAGCGAGCGGGTGATGGGCGACGTGATCAAGGTGGTGGCACAAGATCTGACCGACTACACCCAGCAGGCTGTCGACGAGTTGCGCCGGTTCGTGCCCGAGGCCAGCGCCGTGGACGCCGCCATCCGGTCCCTGGCCGCCCGGGTGGAGCGCCTCGAGCGCACCGCCGACCCGCTCGGGATCCGGCCGACCGAGTTCGACCTGCCTGCTACCGACGCAAGGGAGTGGGCCCGAGCGGTTCCCGCATGGTTGGACGGTGGATCTGGGCTCCCGGTGGTCGTCGGTGAGCTGTCGGATCGATCCGTCTTGGACGCGCTGGCTGATGCTGGCGTGGTCGTCGAGGGGGTCGATCCCCGGGGTGCGGTCTTCTGGGCGGCCGAGGAGGCTGCGGCGGCACAGCCGGATGCCCATCGGGCGCAATTCACGTTGCGCGACGTGGTGGACCATCTGGATGGGCTGGCATCGTCCAGCCGATCCGGCGTGGTGCTGTCGGGGTGCATCGACCGAGCGTCGCTGGCCGAAAAGTTGGCACTGGTGGATGCAGCGCTGGCGGCCCTGACCCCGGGTGGGACGTTGGTGCTCCTGGTCGCCGACCAGCAAGCGTGGGATGCCGCGATCGATCTCGTGTCGCGGGACCTCCTGCCCGGGCGACCGTTCCATCCCGACACGTGGGCGGTCGTCTTGGCCCACCGCGGCATGGCCGACGTCGAGGTGCACCGAGCGGCACAGGGGTCGGTGCACGCCATCGTCACCCGGAAGGGCTCGTGATGGAAGCCGGCGCTCCGGGGTCGGCGGTGGGCGGAAGCCATCGGCCCGGCATCCACCTGTTCGTGCCGATGCTCCACCGTCGAGACGCAGTGGGGGAGCACACCCGGGTCCTCCGCGACCAGCTGCTGGCCGCAGGGATCCCCTCCAGGATCTACATCGACATGCCCGATCCCGAGACAGCAGACGAGACCCGGCCCTACCGGGAGTACGAACGAGATGCCGTGCCCGGGGACGTCCTCGTCTATCAGGTGGCCACCCGGTCGGACATGGTGGGCTGGCTCGAACACCGTCCGGAGCGACTGGTGCTGAACTACCACAGCATCACCCCGGCCCGGTTCTTCGCCCCCTGGCACGACGGGATCGCCCGGGCCCAGGAAGCAGCCATCGAGGAGCTGTCCGGACTCGCCACTCGGGCCGTGCTCGGCATCGGGGTGTCCGAGTTCGATGCCGGCGAGCTGCGGGCAGCCGGCTGTCCCTCGACGCTGGTGGTGCCCGTGGCCAATGTCGGGCTTCCTCTTGTCCCGCCGGATCCGGCCGCTGTTGCTGCGCTGAAGGGCAGGGCAGTCGGACGAGGCCCGTGGTGGCTGTCCGTAGGGCGACTCGCCCCCAACAAGGCCCATCAGGACACGATCGCCGCGCTCTTCGTGGCCCGGTCCACTACCTCTCCGGGTGCCCATCTGACCATCGTGGGATCTGCTCCCGAACCGCACTACGGGGCGGCGCTCCGGCGCTACGTGGCCGACCTGGGCCTCACCGGAGCGGTCGAGTTCGTCTCGGGCATCAGCGCCGGCGAGCTAGCTGCCCGCTATGCCGGTGCCGACGTGCTGGTGATGCTGTCCGAGCACGAGGGTTTCGGGGTTCCCCTGGTCGAGGCCATGGCCCACGGCCTTCCCGTTGTGGCCTACGACGCCGGAGCGGTGGCCGAGGTGGTGGGGGAGGCCGGAGTGCTGCTGCAGTCGAAGACTCCTCGCCTGGTCTCTGGCGAGGTGGACCGGCTCCTCAACGATCCGGGCCGCCGGATGGCGTTGGTGGAGGCCGGCAGGGCGCGTCTGGCGGCGCTCGGCCTCGAGCGAGCAGGATCGGACCTGGTAGCGGTGCTGGAGAAGGTGGCCGCATCGGGTACGTCAGCCGCGACCCCCTAGGGCCTGTGCCTGCCGCTCCGGCCCGCTCCGGTCCGCTCCGGCGTGTGCGTCCCGCCGGACCCTCCAGCCACTAGGCTCACCCCTCATGGATTCCCCTTTCTACACGTCCCCGCTCGTCCCATCCTCTGTGCCTGCTGCGGTCACCGAGATGAAGTCGGGAGCGGACGTCGGTCCGGGCTCAGACATCTTCCAGCGCCTGTTGAAGGAGCGGATCGTGTTCATCGGTTCCGCGATCGACCAGAACACGGCAAATCTGGTCTGCTCGCAGCTCATCCTGCTCGAGGCAGAGAACCAGGAACGCGACATCTCGGTGTACATCAACTCTCCTGGTGGGTCGGTCACCGACGGCCTGGCCATCTACGACACGATGCAGTACGTCCGTTGTGACGTGCGCACGATCTGCGTGGGCCTGGCCGCATCGATGGGCCAGTTCCTGCTGTGCGCCGGCACCCCGGGCAAGCGCTTCGCACTCCCGCACAGTCGGATCCTCATGCACCAGCCCTCCGGCGGTATGCAGGGCCAGGCCTCGGACATCGCCATCCAGGCCGAGCAGATCATCTACCTGAAGCGGATGCTCGCCGAGCGGATCGCCTTCCACACCGGACAGCCCGTGGACCGGATCGAGGCCGACTCGGACCGCGACCGCTGGTTTACCGCCGAGGAAGCCCGTGCATACGGGTTCATCGACGAGGTCATCCAGAAGGACGCCATGCAGGTTCCTACTGCCGACTCGGGGTCCGCCACCTGATGAGCCTCGGTATCGACGATCCGGCGCCTGCCGACTCCGAACCCGAGCGACCGACGATCATCGGAGGAAGCACCCGTTTCGTTCCCGGTCAGAGCAACGACCGGATCACCATCGTCAACGGCAAGGTCCAACTGGGCCAGCGCCTGATCGACCTCTGGCGCAACCGCGACCTGTTGATCCTGCTCACTCGCACGGAACTCAAGGTCAAGTACAAGCAGTCCGTACTGGGATACGCCTGGTCGATGCTGAATCCGGCCCTGGTGCTGGCCATCTACTACGTGATCTTCAAGGTCATCGCCCGGACCCAGCAGCCCCACTTCGCCATCTGGCTGTTCAGCGGCCTCTTGGTGTGGAACCTGTTCAACACCGCGGCCATGAGCTCGACCACTGTGGTCGTCGGCAAGGCCGGGATCATCAAGAAGGTGGCCTTCCCTCGCGAGCTGCTGGCCATGTCCACGGTCGGCGTGTCCCTCGTGCTGTTCGTCATTCAGATCGGGGTGCTCGCGGTCTTCCTCCTCGGGTTTCAGCTGGCACCCGACTGGAGCGCGTTGTGGCTGCTCCCCATCGCCTTTGTCACGTTGGTGATGTTCACCTGTGCTGTCTCGATCTTCTTGTCGGCGGTCAACGTGTACCTGCGCGACACACAGCACCTGTCCGAAGTGCTGCTCATGGCGTGGTTCTGGGCAACGCCGATCGTCTATCCCTTCGGGCAGGTGGCCAGCCATCTGTCGCGGTTCCACCTGACGTGGCTGTACCTGGCTAATCCGATGGCCCCGATCGCCATGTCCTTCCAGCGTGTGATCTACGGTCAGACCTCCTACATCAGCTCATCTGGAGCGAAGATCAACCTCCTGCCCGACGTGGGGCTGGGGTGGTACGCCATGGTGCTCGGGATCGTGTTCGTAGCGAGCACCGTGCTCTTCCTCTTGTCGCTGATCGTCTTCGGCCGGCTCGAGGGCAACTTCGCCGAGGAGCTCTGACCGATGAAGACCGCCATCGAGGTGCGTGGCATCTCCAAGCAGTTCAAGCTGTACAACGAGAAGCAGACGTCGCTCAAGGAACGGGTCATCCACGGGGGCAAGATGCCGTACACCCCGTTCTGGGCCCTGAAGGACGTCGACGTCGACATCAACCAGGGGGAGACCTTCGGCATCCTCGGGCGCAACGGGTGCGGAAAGTCCACCCTGCTGAAGTGCATCGCCGGGATCCTGAAGCCGACGTCGGGCGAGATCCGGGTGCGGGGCAGCCTTGCGGCAATGCTCGAGCTCGGGGCCGGCTTCCAGCCCGACCTTTCGGGCCGGGACAACATCTACCTGAACGGCTCACTCCTCGGCCTCTCCCACGCCGACATCGAACGGCGCTTCGACTCCATCGTGGCCTTTGCCGAGCTCGAGGACTTCATCGACAACCAGGTCAAGTTCTACTCGTCGGGCATGTACGTCCGGCTCGGGTTTGCCGTGGCGGTCAACGTCGAGCCCGACGTCCTCTTGGTCGACGAGGTGCTGGCCGTCGGGGACGCCGCGTTCCAGCGCAAGTGCCTGGACCACATCAAGCGCTTTCAGCGTGAGGGACGGACCATCGTGGTGGTGAGCCATGCCACCGACGTGATGCGCCAGAACTGCGAGCGGGTCATGGTGATGAACCACGGCAAGGTCATCACCATCGACGAGCCGGGAGAGGGCATCCGAGTCTTCCTCGCCGACCTTCTCGGAGTGGGCACCCTCGAAGGATCCGAATCCGGGGGCATCGAGGGCAACGTCCTCGCCATCGGCACCGTCCATGCCGACCACGGAGGCAGTGGGGAGCGGCTCCACCTGTACCCGGGGGAGTCACTCACCGTCACTGCCGATCTCGACAGCCTGGCTCCGGTCCCGAACGCAATGGCCACCATCGCCATCCATGACGACGCCAACGAACTGGTCTTCGCCTCCGACCCCGATGACCCGATGTGCGCCATCGAGGTTCCCGAAGGTGGCGGCATCGTGCGGTTCCACTTTCCCGAGGTTCCGCTCCTCGACGGCACGTACTCGGTCAGCGTGGGGGTGCGCAGTGCCACCGATACCGCCATCTTCGACTGGAAGGATCAGGTCACGAAGTTCGAGGTGGCGAACCCCACTCGGTCGACCGGACGAGTGCGGCTTCCGCTCGATGTCAGTTTCCGACTCCGCTCGATGGGGCAGACCGGCGAAGTAGCAGCGGTCGGAGCCGAGTTCTCCCCCGCGGCCCTGCCGGGCTGGGAGGAGTCGACGGCGTGACCGTCACCAGGATCGACCAGGTCATTCCGACTCTGGCCAGCCGGGACGCCATCGGAGGGCACGTGATGCAGCTCCGGAACCTCCTTCGGTCCCGCGGATATCAGTCCGACATCTTCTACGGCAACGCCTCGGCCGACCGGCTCGACGAAGGGTTTCCCATCACCCGGATCGGTGACCCGTCGAGCACCGGGAGGGTCCTGCTCTATCAACTGTCGATCGGCAGCGGTGTCGCCGACATCTTTCGCGAGCGTCCAGAGCGAAAGTTCGTGAACTACCACAACATCACCCCGGCCGACCTGCTGGAGGCATGGCTTCCCGCCGTCGGCGAAGAGGTGCGGTGGGGGAGAGCGCAGCTTCGGGACCTGGCCCCGGTGACCGAGTTCGCCATCGCCGATTCAGGGTATAACGAGCGCGAACTGCAGCTTGCCGGCTACCGATCCACGGCCACCGTCCCTCTGCTGATCGATCCTGAGGACTTCACTGGCTCCCCCGACCCGAAGCTGGCTGCCCGGCTGGCCCGCCAACGAGCGGCGGGGGGCGCCGACCTGCTGTTCGTCGGGAAGGTCTCTCCCCACAAGGGCCAGCACGACCTGGTCAAGGCCCTTGCTGCCTATCGGCGCCTCTACGACCCCCAGGCCCGGCTGCACATCGTGGGCGGTGCCATCAGCGAGGAGTACCGCGACGCGGTGGTTCGATTCGCCGATGAGCTGGGACTGGCCGACGCCGTGGAGATGGCCGGGTCGGTCACCCATGAGGAGCTCATTGCCTACTACGCCGCAAGCGACGTGTTCCTGTGCCTCTCCAACCACGAGGGGTTCTGCGTGCCCCTGCTCGAGGCGATGTACCACCGGTTGCCGATCGTCTCCTACGACTTCACGGCGGTCCCCGAGACCGTCGGCCAGGCTGGCCTGATCCTCCCGGACAAAGAGCCTGCACGTGTCGCAGCCGCCATCCACCGGGTGGTCGAGGACGCACAGCTGCGTGTCGAGCTGGCGGCCGCCGCCACAGAACGGGTCGACTGGTTCGCTCTGTCCCGGGCGCAGGAAGGCTTCGTCACCGCGCTCGAGGCCGCCTGCGCAGCATGACGCCGTCGACCGACCGGCCGACCGATGGTGCGCCGATGAGGATCGCCTTCGTCGTCCCTCGGTATGGACCGGCCATCATCGGAGGGGCGGAAACGGCGGCACGTCTGCTGGCCGAGCATCTCGTCGCCCACCGAGGCTGGGACGTCGAGGTCCTGACGACCTGCGCCGAGGACTTCGTCACGTGGGATGACGTCTATCCCGAAGGCGAGGAGTGGATCAATGGAGTGCGAGTCGTGCGGTTCCGCTCCACTGCAGGACGCGAGCCGTCCTTCCACCCCTTGTCTGCCCACCTCCTGGCCGACCCCGGTCTGGCGTCGATGGACGATGCGAACCGGTGGCTCGACCTGCAGGGTCCGGTCACCCCGGACCTGGCCGACGCGGTGGCTCGATGGAACGGAAACGCTGTCGTCTTCTACCCGTACCTCTACTACCCGACGGTCCGAGTGATCGGGCGGGTGAAGGTTCCGACGATCCTCCACCCGGCAGCGCACGACGAGCCGGCACTGTACCTGCCGATCTTTCCGGAGGTGTTCGAGGCGGCCGACGCCCTGGTGTTCCAGACGGACGCCGAACGCCACCTGGTGGAGCGCACCTTCCCGGTGGCCAGTCAT
>CAININ010000008.1 GCA_903849265.1 uncultured Acidimicrobiaceae bacterium | reverse complement strand
TCGATGAGCGCCATCATGCGCCTGGCCCGCGACGTCGGACTCTCCGTGGTCGGTGCTCAAGGGATGCTCCATGCCTATGACCCTGCCGACCAGGCGGTGCTCAACGAAGCCACCGGCAACCCGATGCTGGCGGCGGTGACCATGACGGCGCTGTATGCGCAGGCCCCGTCTATCTACGGGGGAACCGATCAGATCCAGCGCAACATCATCGGCGAGCGGGCGCTCGGGTTGCCCCGTGAGCCCGGTGCCGACCGGGACACGCCCTTTTCGGCCCTCGCCAAGAACGGCTGATTGGCAGGCGGGCGCAGACGGCCGGATCCAGGCAGCCGAACTGAGTCGGAGGACCTAGTCGACCGAGGTGGTGACGGCCCGGTTCCACCAGGCCGGACGTTCGACCGCTTGGCGCTGCAACCAGGTGAAGTGGTGGGTGGCCGACACGTGCTGGAGGGGGAGGGTGGCCAGGCCGGCCAGCGCCCATTTGCGGCTGCTGCTCGGGATCTCGAGCAGGATCGCCAGTGCCGACGCCGCGCCCCAGACGTACAGGATGGCGTTGTAGACGGGAAGGCTCGACGGATCGAGCCCCTCGGCTTCGATCAGGACGGGGATCCCCAGCCGGCCGCGACGCCACGGCCAGATGATGAAGTGCACGAGAGCGCCGGCTAGCGCTGTACCGCACCAGACAGCTAAGACCCTGTCCCACCGTTTGCCTCCGCGGGCGGCCAGGAGGATCCAAGCCGGTAGCTGGGCACCCCACAGGGCGCTGGAACCGGCCAGGCCCAATTCGGGTTGGAGCACCAGCCCGATCCCGTTCGACAGCTCGAACCCGTGATGGGCCCCGGTCAGGACGGCCGCAGCTGCGGTCAACGGGCGTCGTACGAGACGCTGATCAGTTCGACGGGACATGGCGACAATCTGCCACGGCTGGCACACCACGCCGACTAGGCAGCGATGTGAACCGGCGAGCGTGGCCGCGACGGCATCTGGCAGGCTGCTCCGACAGATGATCGAACCCCCACCTCCGCACGCCGAAGCCGTCGGCCTCCCCTGGGACATCGAGGTAGACGATGCCGTCGAGGTGCTGGCCGACGCCCGACGCACCTACGGGGACACCTTCACGGTGCACAGCGGCGATGACACGTATCTCTTCACGTTCTCTCCCATCGGTGTCGCCAGCTTCTACGACCTTCCCGAGGAGTCGGCCTCGAAGGGCGTCGCTGACTTCCTGATGCTGCGCCGCAAGCTCCCCGATGAGATCTTCCTGGGCCGCCGGACTCTCCCGCACGACCTCTTCACCCGGTCGAGCACTGCGGGCTACCTGGCCCACCTCGACGATGCCCTCGACGCGACGTTCGTCGAGCTCGGACCGTCCGGTGAGGTCGACCTCTTCGCCTTGGGGCGCCGTATCGGCCAACGGGTCGGTCTTGCATCGTGGGGAGGGCCGGGAGCTGGCGAGGGCGAGCGGTTCCATCGGCTGGCCTCCGCCTTCGAAGTCCTGGACGCGTCGGATGCGTTTGTCCACCCGGACGCCATGGCAGCCGTCGCCGCGTCGAACAAGGCGGAAGAGAGAGCCGCGCTCGAGGTCGTCATCGACGAGATCGGCACCGCGATCGATGCACTCGGCGATACCGACGACGATGACGGACACGGGCTCTTCCGCTCCATCGTCGAGGCCTGGGCCGACGAGCCGGCCCCCATCGCAGTCCGCGGGGCGGCGCTCGATGTTGCGCTGGCCCATATCGCCTCGATGTCGAACCTGGTGGCCGCGCTCGGCTGGTTCCTGGTCGATCTCCTGGAGCACCCTGGCCTCATGGCCGAGGTGCGCTCGGGTGCCCGGGAGCCGACCGAACGGGCGGCCCTCGAGTCGGTCCGTCTGGCGCAACGGTCGATCATTTCGCGGCATGTGCTCCAGCCGGTACTGCTCGACGTGGGCGAGACGGTTTATCGGGTCGGGAGCGGAGTGACGATCGCGACCCTGCTCCCCCTCACGAACGTCGAAGTTCCCGGCTACGACGAGTTTCGTCCCGAACGGTGGCAGGGGAGGCGACTTGCCGACGTCTCCGACCTTGGGGCCCGCGAACTGGTCACCACATTCGGCCACGGCAGCCACCTCTGTCCCGCCCAGCCGTTCGCACTGGCGGCGATGGTTCGCACGGCCTTTCGCCTGTTGGACACCTATCACCTCGAACCCGGTTGGAGTGTCCGGCCTACCCCGGTGCGGACCCAGATCGGTGGGGTGGCCCGTTCCGCGGAGCCGTGCACGGTCCGGTACGTGCTCCGACACTGACGGCCCGGGGATCACCGCACCGGGAATTGGCGAAGGAAGCCAGCCATACTGGCGCCATGGCTGATGACGAACTCCTGGTGCTCCGGACCGACCAGGGCGGGCTCTGCACGCTGACCCTCAACCGTCCCGACAAGCTCAATGCGCTGCGGCCCGGTTCGTTCGTGGTGCTGCGCGAGCACCTCGAGGCCATCGCCGCCGACCCGTCGGTCACCTGTGTGGTGCTGCAAGGCGCGGGACGCTCGTTCTGTGCCGGCCACGACCTCGAGGCCATCGCCTCGGGCGAGCATGCGCCGAGTAGGCACTTCGAGGCGGAGACCATCGATGCGCTCGAGCAGCTGCCGCAGCCCACCATCGCCCGACTCCACGGACACTGTTTCACCGGGGGACTCGAACTGGCGTTGGGCTGCGACTTCCTGGTGGCGGCGGCATCCACCAAACTCGGCGACACCCACGGCCAATGGGGCCTGGTGCCGATCTGGGGGATGTCGGTCCGCCTGCCCGAGCGGGTCGGCCGATCGATGGCGAAACAGCTGATGTTCACCAGCCGGCGGATCGACGGCACGACGGCGAGCCAGATC
>CAININ010000007.1 GCA_903849265.1 uncultured Acidimicrobiaceae bacterium | reverse complement strand
TCTTCGGTTCGCCTCCGTGCTCGCGCCCCTTCCCTTGTGGCGGAACGCGCCACGACTGCAGAGCCGGCCCGGACCCGGGTCACTCGTGACTTCCAGCCAGCGGATCCGCAGTTCGTGGTGCCTGGCCTCGTGCTGCTCGCCGCAGCATCCATCTTCGAGGGCTACCAGTGGCTCCATCTCATCCCCGGCGGGTCGCTCCGCCCGTCGGGGCTCTTCTTCGCTGTCGCTGTGCTGCCAGCCGCGTACGGGCTCGTCCGCTATCGATCCACGGCACGCAGGGCCCTCCGGCGGGTCGTCCTGTCCTGCTCGGCGGCGATCCCTCTGCTGGCCTTGGTGGCAGTGATCGTGCCCCCGACATCCTGGACCCGGATCCTTGGCGTGGTGTCGCTGGTCCTGGCCGCTTCGGCACTCATCCTGGCGGTGGCGTCCGAGCACGTCGACCACTCGTCGACCTACCAGCGCTGACCGACCAGCGCTGACCGACCAGCGCTGCGCCGGGCCGACAACCTTCGGATCGGCCAAGAGGTCTCACCGGTGGACAGCGGCCTACCGAGAATCTATCGTCAGTCCCGTTGACAGATGATTGCCGGCGGCGCACCTACGTCTTGGTCTCTGGCGCTCCCTATGAGGTGAGGACATCCCCATGCAGCAGTACGAGCCGTTCGACGGCGTGATCGCCCGCACCCAGGCCGAGTCGCAGCCGTCATGGCCGGTTCCGCCCCATCCGGGCGAGGAAGCCCCCAACGTCGTCGTGATCCTGCTCGATGACACCGGTTTCTCCCACTTCGGCTGCTACGGATCCAGCCTGACCACCCCCAACATCGACGCGTTGGCCACCGGGGGGCTGCGCTACTCGAACTTCCATGTCACGCCCCTGTGCTCACCCACCCGGGCGGCGCTGCTGACAGGTCGCAACCACCACGCGGTGGGTATGCGAGCGATCTCCAACTTCGACAGCGGCTACCCGCACATGCGCGGCCACATCTCCAACCACGCCACCACCATGGCCGAGGTGCTCCGAGACGAGGGGTATGCCACCTTCGCCATCGGCAAGTGGCACCTTTGCGCCATGGAGAACGCCTCTGCTGCCGGTCCCTACGACCAGTGGCCGTGCCAGCGCGGATTCGACCGGTTCTACGGCTTCCTCGAAGGTGAGACGGACCAGTTCTCTCCCGAGCTGGTCTACGACAACCACAGCATCGAGCCCCCGAAGTCGCCCGAAGAGGGCTACCACCTGAGCGAAGACTTGGTCGACCACGCCATCGAGTTCATCCACGATTCGGTATCGATCCGCCCCGACCGCCCCTTCTTCACCTACCTCGCCTTCGGGGCCCAGCACGCCCCCCATCAGGCGCCTGACGAGTACATGCAGAAGTACCGGGGAGCCTTCGACGACGGGTGGGACGTCGCTCGCGAGCAGTGGTTCGCTCGGCAGATCGAGATGGGGCTGCTCCCCCCCGACACCGAACTGGCTCCCCGCAACCCCGGCGTCGAGCCGTGGGACTCCCTCCCCGAGAACCAGCGTCGCCTGGCCGCACGCCTGCAAGAGGCGTTCGCCGCGTTCCTCGAGCACACCGATGCCCAGATCGGCCGGCTCGTCGACGACCTCGAGCAGCTCGGTCAGCTCGACAACACGCTGATTCTTCTGCTGTCCGACAACGGGGCCAGCCAAGAGGGTGGTCCGTTCGGCGTCATGCACGAGATGAAGTACTTCAACATGATCGTCGAGACGCCTGACGAAGCGGTCGAGCGGCTCGACGACATCGGTGGCCCCCACAGCCATTCCAACTACCCGTGGGGCTGGGCCCAGGCCGGCAACACCCCGTTCAAGTGGTACAAGCAGAACACCCATGAGGGCGGGGTCCACGTGCCCCTCATCGTCCACTGGCCGGCCCAGATCACCGACGGAGGAACCGTCCGCGACCAGTTCCACCACGTCAACGACATCGTCCCCACGGTCTACGACCTCCTCGGGATCACCGCCCCGGACGTCTACCGCGGCTACGAGCAGATGCCGATCAGCGGACAGTCGATGCGGTACACGCTCGACGATGCGGCTGCTCCCACGACCAAGTTGGTGCAGTACTACGAGATGTTCGGCCACCGGGCGATCGTCTCCGACGGATGGAAGGCGGTCACCCGCCACACCCAAGGCGTGCCGTTCGACGAGGACACCTGGGAGCTCTACCACTACGACATCGACCGTTCCGAGTGCAACGACCTCGCCGAGGCCATGCCCGAGAAGCTGGCCGAGCTGATCGCGCTGTGGTGGATCGAGGCTGAGGACCAGGGTGTCCTGCCGCTCGATGACCGCTCGATCGAGCTCTTCTTCACCCGGTACCGCGACCGCTCGGTCCATCCGACCGACCGGCGCTACACGTACTACCCGCCGATGGCCCCGCTGCCCGCACAGGTCGCCCCAGGCATGGGAGGCCGAGGCTTCGATATGACGGCCACCATCGACCGTGCGGCTGGTGAGGGCGGCGTCATCTACGCCACCGGAACGGAAAACTCAGGGACCAGCTTCTTCGTCCAAGGCGACCGGCTGGTCTTCGACTACAACTGCTTCAGCGACCACCACGTGCTCGAATCCCACATCGAGGTGCCTGTGGGCCGTTCCGTGGTCAGTGTGCAGTTCCGCCGCCAGGGTGGGGGCGGAGCCGCCACCATCCTCATCGACGGCGTCCCGTGCGGGGAGATGACCATGCCGGTCGCCATGAACATCATCTCGAGCGTCGGCCCGAGCGTCGGCTACGACCACGGCAGTCCGGTCAGCGAGCTCTACTCGGGACACTTCCCGTTCGAGGGCACGCTGCACAAGGTCGAGATCGCTGTCGTCCACAAGGGCTACGTCCCGCCCGAGGTCGCAGAGTCCGAGCAGCGGGCGGCCATGGCCCGCCAGTAGATCTGGTGGTGCCGCCAGCTCAACTGGCGCCGTGCCCATCGCTCCGGATGGAGGTACCGCAGGTCAGGCGGTGAACCGGGCCGAGGCTCCGGCGTCGACGTCGATCACTGATCCGGTGATGTGACGGGCCCCCTGCGAGCAGAGGAACACGACGGCAGCCGTGATCTCATCGGCCTCGAGCCAGGGGACCGGCTGCACGTGCAGCGTGGCCATCACGCCGGCTACGTCGTCCTTGGTCGGGGACTCGAGGTCCGGCCGCATGAGCCGATACAGCATGTCGTTGTGGAGCATGTCGGTCGACACGTTGCCCGGAGCGATCACATTGGCGGTCACCCCCGAATGGGCCATCTCGTGGGCCACCGACTTGGTGAGGCCGATCACTCCCCACTTGGAGGCGCAGTAAGCCGGGATCAGTGGGTTTGCCGACCGGCCCATCATCGAAGAGATCCCGATGATCCGCCCCCACCGGTTGCGCTTCATGTGGGGAGCAACCGACCGCATGGCGTTGAAGACTCCGGTCAGGTTGACATCCACCGTCTCCGACCACTGCTCGGCGTCCATGTCGAAGATGGATCCGAGCGTGGACACGCCGGCGTTGGCGATGAGGATGTCGGCCGAGCCGAGCTCGGCCACCACGTCGTCGACGAACCCGATCATGGCATCGAGGTCGCGGACGTCGGCGGTAGCCGCCACGCACCGTCGACCCTCGGCCTCGACCAGGCGGACCGTCTCGGCCAGGTCGGCGGGGGTGGCGAGCGGGTAGGTCACCGTGGCCAGGTCGGCGCACCGGTCGACCAGCGCGATGTCGGCCCCTTGACGGGCCAGCTCGACGGCGTGGCTCCGACCTTGCCCGCGAGCACCTCCGGTGATCACGGCCACCCTGCCGGCGAACTGCCCTTCGGCCTCCGGACCTGAACCTGCGTGCTCCGACATGCTGCCTCCCTGGCACCGTGGCCCGCGCTCCCCGCCCACGGCGGTGCACACCGGCTCTCGGCCGAGGATCCTATGTTGTTCGGGCGCCTCGGCCCCAGGTCCGCAGGACCGTGCGGTATTGGCGGTCCC
>CAININ010000006.1 GCA_903849265.1 uncultured Acidimicrobiaceae bacterium | reverse complement strand
GGTGGGCGATGCCAACTTCCAGCAGAAGTGCCTGAAGCGGATCGGAGAGATCGTCCGCGAGGGCACGACCCTGCTGTACGTATCGCACGATCTTGCGTCGGTGGAGGCGTCCTGTGACCGGGCGGTGTGGCTGTCCGACGCCGTGGTCCGGGCGGCCGGTCCGACCAAGGACGTCGTCACTATGTACCGCACCGCGGTGGAGCAGCACTCGACTCTGCTGAACACCAAAGAGGGCGTGGTCGAGGTGCTGAAAGCCGAGCTGCGGGCGACCGACGGCGGTCAGCTCCGGTCCGAGTGCGAGGCGGAGGTCCGGCTCGTGCTCAAGGCGCCCGAGCGGTGCATGGCCAGCTTCTATATCGGAATCTCCCAGGGCACGGCGTTCCCGATGTTCGTCATCGACCACCAGGGGACGATGCCCGAGGGCGAGTTCGAGATCGTGTGCAAGCTGGGCTACCTGCCGCTGCCGAAGGGCCACTACTCGCTCTGGACGGCGATCACCGGATTCCCCAAAGGCAAGAAGGACCCCTACCTGCCATGGCAGCCACTGGTGTCCTTCGAAGCGTTCGGGCCGGACCGCATGGAGCCCCCCGAAGGCGTGATGGCACTGTCGCCCGTCTACGTGGGAGCGACATGGGACGTGCGGTGACCCACGGACTGTCTGTCTCTCCAACCTGACTGACAGCGCAACTTGATGACCGGCGCAACGTGACTGTCCTCACGGCGGGCACTCAGTGACCCAGGCCCGCCGCTAAGGAAAGAAGACCCGTAGCCGAATCGATGCCTCGATCCGGCCGAGCCGGGTTCCGGCACCCCGTGCCCACTCGATGCGTCGGGTGGGCTGGGCGATGCGGGGGAGCGATACGACCAGCCACGCCCACGCCTTGAGCGCGCCCTTCAGGTCACGTCCGGCACCTGCCTTGCGGTACCGCTTGTGCAGCAGCGGGCCGCACTTCCCATAGGCGTAGGCCTGCACGAACACACTGTGGAAGTCGGATCGAGCCCGTTTGGCCACCACTGCCGCGGGCGCCTCGGCAAAGGTGAAGCCGCGCAGCTGCAGGCGCCAGCACAGGTCGATGTCCTCTCCGGGGATGCATGTCTCGTCGAACCCGCCGACTTCCTCGAACGGGTGCCTCCGGACGGCCAGGTTCGCCCCGAGGCCAGCAGGAAGGAATCCAAGCTGACGGGTGGCGGCGCGGACGGGTGGGGCCGGGGGGATCAAGTTCAGACTCCAGAAGTCGAATCGGCCGGCCACCAGGTCCGCGGACTTGAGCGCCTCTGCGCATGCCGCCAACCACCCAGCCAGTACGACATCGTCCGCATCGCAGAAGGCGAGGAGGTCGCCACGGGCCACGTCGACGCCGGCGTTGCGCGCCGCGGATGCCCCCGCAAGTCCGGAGGCATCGACTACGTGGACGTTGGGACGGGTTGCCGCCCAGTCGCGGGCGAACTCGAGCGATCCGTCGTTCGATCCGTTGTCGGACACGATGACCTCCCACGGTTCGTCGCACTGCTGGGCAGCCAAGGCGCGGAGCTGCTCTTCGAGCAGGGGCATCCCGTTGCGGACCGGGATCACGACGCTGATCATCGGTGCCACGGGCCGGTCGGAGCCAGCCGATAGTCAGAACTGGCCTGCCGGCGGGCCGCGCCGACAGCCGACATGGTTCGGGTCCGGGGTGTCGACATGATGCACTCCTCGTCGTCCCCGGCCCGGCACGACCTCATAGGTGGTGGCTGCGGTACTTCCGCGGCAAGGCGACATTGCGCCCTGGGGCACTGTTAGCCTAATCCCGTGACCGCAACATGAGTCCCGATGGGAGCTCGGAACCCACCGGCGATGTGCAGGAACGGCCACCGGCATCGGTGACAGCAGTGGTGCTGACCTACCGACGACCCCGGCTCGCCGGTGATGTGGTGCGGTCGCTCCTGCGCGAGGAGCGGCTCCGTCCCGACCAGATCATCGTGGTGGTCAACGGCGACGGAGGGCTCGACGATCCTGCGCTCGAAGCAACGGTGCGAATGGTCCGGCTTCCAGTCAACACCGGCCCTGCGGGCGGGTTCCGTGCCGGCCTCGAGGTGGCGACCGCCGATCCGGGGTGCCGATGGGTCTACCTGTGCGAGGACGACGTCGGCCTCTTCGACCTGCCCACCCCGCGGCTGGCCTCCCTTGTCGCCCGGATCGACGAAGCTTCAGGAACCCATCCGGCGGTCGGTGCCGTCGTCGCCTACGGCAGGAGCTTCGTGGGTCGTGGTGCCCACACCGTCAACGTGGTGCCGGCCTCCGCCGAATTCGTTCCCGTGGACGTGGCCTGTTGGGGAGCCACCTTGGTATCGCGCCGTGTGGTCGACGCCGGCGTTCTGCCCGACCCCGACCTCTTCTTCGGCGTCGAGGACTTCGACTTCTTCTGTCAGATGCGCGCAGCCGGGTGGGAGGTGCTGGTGGATGGGCCGGCAGCCCGTGCCGTCGCCGGCCAGCAGACCAACGAGGGCCGTGATGAGGCCATCCGAGCTGACCGGCCCAACGATGCGGCCGAAGCGTGGCGTGCCTACTACCACGCCCGAAACTCGTTGGAGCTGTCACGGCGCCACGGCAGGCCATCGTGGATCGCCTGGCACTTCGCCTACTCGGCCCGACATCTGCAGGCGGCCCGAAGCCCGGCTGAGCGATCGGCCATCATCCACGGGCTGTGGGACGGGATTCGAGGACGCCTGGGGCAGAACCCTGCCTACGGGCGCAAGACCGGCGAGTTCGATGTCGACCCGGCACCGGAAGGTGCGGGGGAGGGTGTGGCCTGAACTCGCCCTAACGCTCGGGTTAGTCGCGGGGGAGCGTGCGCTCGAGGTCCCCGTCCGACCACGTGGTGATCGGGAACGTGGCGAGCACCCGCCGCAACGTGGCCAGCTGTGCGTCGTCGAGGCGCCGCTGCCACGAGTCGACCAAGTCGGCGGCGACCCGCTTGGTCGCGAACCCCTCGCCCGGCGTGTCGTTGTCCACCAGGAACTGCTCGGTGGCATCGGACCACTCGAGACCCAGGTCGTCGAATAGGGTCCGGAACGTGGCCACAGAGTCGGTGCACAGCTGTTCGTGGGTGCGCACCTGCCAGCTCGGGTTCCTGGCCAGTGCTTCCTCGAGTGCAGCGATCAGCAGGCCGATCCGCCAGCTCATCTTTTCGATCGGGTCGTCACCGGGCAGGGGGACGCCCCAGCGGTCGACGTAGCGGCTGCGCACCTCGGGCCGAGACTCGAGCGTGGAGTTGCGGCCGTCCTTCAGCCCCACCTCCATCCAGCTGGCCAGCACATTGCCGGGGTGGCGCAGCAGGACCAGCGGAGTGATGTCGAACGAACGGTCGATCCACTCGAGAGACAGCTGGGCGTGGATCGACTTGGCGATGACACGGTCGGGCACCGGGTGGGCTGCACTCGGGTTCCGGGCCAAGGTGGATGCGAACCAGGTCGTGAGGTCCATGTTCCCCTCGAAGATGCGGGTCGCCTCGCCGGGTCCGAGGATGCGCCGGGCCTGCTGGGACCGCCAGTCCTCTTGTCCGCCGGCGAGGATCCACGCCCACAGGCCTCGATAGGGTGCGGCTTTCTGTTCGGGGACCAGGCACGGATACCGCCCGAGCCGGTGCTTGGCGTGGATGGCGGCAGGAAACTTGTCTTCGTTGTCGGGCTCGAGCACCTTGATCGTTCCAGGACTCGTCCCGAGCACCCGCATGGTCCATGTGGTGCCGGATCGCGGGAGACCAGCGATGACCACCGGGGACCGTCGAGTGCCCGTCACCGGTGCTCGGCGGGGCGACAATGGGGAGTGCCGTGGATGCTGCGCATGGTGCGAAAGGGTACTCCCCGCGCCAGGGGGTAGTTGTCCACCGGCGCGTGGCTGTGCCAGCCTGAGGGAATGTCGCAGATCCCCATGTATCGGAGGGTCCTGCGCGGACTGCCGCCGCCTGCCCGAGCTGTCCTGCTTCACGCCCGTGGTGATTACGCCCCGTGGGAGGACGGATTCGACTTCACTCCGCCCGCGCTGCAGCCCGGCGAGTACGTCGGGCCACCGGACTTCGTGGGGGTCGGCGTACAGAAGGGCGGGACCAGCTGGTGGTTCGAACTGATCCTCGAACACCCCGGCGTCTATGAGCGTCCCGGTCTCCCCAAAGAGCGCCACTATCTGTCGCGGTTCTGTGTCGAACCGTTCGGGCCGACCGAGGTCGCCGCCTATGAGGGATGGTTCCCGCGCGTTGCCGGCACCGTCACCGGCGAGTGGACGCCGGACTACTTCAGCTACCCGTGGGTGGCGCCGCTCCTCGCCCAAGCCGCCCCGGACGCCAAGATCCTGGTGCTGGTGCGTGACCCGGTCGAGCGGTTCCGTTCGGGTCTGACCTTCCGTCTTCGCATGGGAGCACCGCACACATCGGCCACCGTGGCTGACGCGGTGCGTCAGGGCTTCTACGCCCGGCATCTCCGACGGCTCCTCGAGTTCTTCCCCGCCGAGCAGATCCTCGTGCAGCAGTACGAGCAGTGCCGGGTCGATCCGAGCGCGCAGCTGGCCCGCACCTACGCCTTCCTCGGCCTTGACCCCTACGAGCCAGGGGAGATCCGGCGCGAGGTCAACGTCAGCGGGGGCGGGAAGGTCGACCTCGATCCGTCGGCGGCCGCCCGCCTCGGCGACCTCTACCGCTCCGACGCGCTCGAGTTGGGCTCCCTCGTCCCAGCGCTCGACCTGTCCCTCTGGCCGTCCGTCGGCGATGTCGGCGATGTCGGCGATGTCGGCGGGGCCACGGCGCCGACAGGGGAGACAGGAGTGCAGCCATGACCTCCGTTGCCCGCCGGGCGCTCGACCTCGTGCCGGACCGGGTCCATCGACTCCTCCCGACCGCCCTCCGTGCCGACCTGCGCCACCGGACCGGGCTCACCGCACCGGGCGATCTGTCTTTCCGTCCGACCCCTCCGGCCCCAGCACCCGGCGAGCGGACGGGTCCGCCGGACTTCGCCCTACTGGGAGCGGGCGACTCTGGCAGTCGGTGGTGGCTGTCCCTGATCGCCGACCACCCGGACGTTTCCCCCGGGCACGATTTGTCGAGCGCGGCCCACTACTTCGCGCCGTTCTGCACCGAACCGTTTGGCCCTGCCGAGGTGTCGACATTCCACGCCTGGTTCCCTCGGCGCCCCGGTCGGATCATCGGCTACTGGTCGCCGGACGGGGCAGCCCATCCGTGGGTGCCGCCGCTGCTCGCCATGGCCGCACCCCGTGCTCAGGTGCTGGTGCTGGTGCGCGATCCGATCGACCGGCTGCTCGACGGACTCGACCGGACGGTCGACGATCGACCGCCGCATCCCGGGTCGTACCTGTCAGACGCCGTCGATCGCGGTTTTTACGCCGAGCACCTGACGCAGCTGCTCGGGTGCTACCCGTCTGAGCAGGTCCGCGTCTTGCAGTACGAGCAGTGCGTCGCCGACCCGGTCGGATCGCTGTCTCGGACGTTCGAGTTCCTCGGGGTCGATCCGACCCTTCGGTCGCGGCCGCTCGACCCGGGTGCAGCGGGTGCGGGCCGAGCGACGGATCGGCTGGACACGACAACGCTCAGGCGGCTCCAAGAGCTGTATGCAGACGACGTGGCCGCACTCTGCGGACTGCTGCCCGACCTCGATCTCTCCCTGTGGCACAACTTCGCAAAGCAATTCTGAGTCGCAATTTTTGGCAAGAATTGCACCGCAACTGCTTCCGTTCCGGGCATGCAACAGGGGTAGTGTCTTCCCGTGGCCGACCGACCTGACATGCAGAGCGGCAACAGCAGTTTCCTGCCAGCAAAAGTGCTGGAACGACTGCGCTGCCCGACCTGCGGCAAAGCGGTCGTGGCACTGCCCGACGCGTCCGGAGTGGAGTGCGGGTCCGGACATCGGTTCGCGCACCAAGACGGCGTGCTCGACTTTTCAACAGCAGGCAAGCCGCAAGGGTCGACCGAGCGGACGTTCGCCAGCTTCGGGTATGAGTGGAACGCGTTCGACGAGGTGCGCACCGAGGACGAGTCGTTCGCCGACGTCTACTTCCGCGACGTCGACTTCGAGGGACTACGCGGCAAGGTGGGTCTCGACGCCGGCTGCGGCAAGGGCCGCTATACCCGGTTCCTGGCCGAATACCTCGAGGCCGAGGTAGCCCTCGACGGCTCGTCGGCAGCCGAGGCGGCCGCCCGCAACCTGGCCGAGTTCCCCGGCGTGGCCGTCGTCCGATCCGACCTGCGCGACGCCCCCTTCGCCCCCGAGAGCTTCGACTTCATCTCGAGCCTCGGCGTCCTCCACCACCTCGACGATCCCTTCGCCGGGTTCGAGCGCCTGTTGACCTTCCTGGCGCCGCACGGACAGGTCCTCCTGTACCTCTACAGCCGGCCCCCCACCCGCAACCTCCGGTCGATCGGCCAGTCGTGCTCGGCGGCGCTGCGCACGCTCACCACCCGCATCTCTCATCCGGCGCTCAAGCGAGTGTCGACCCCGGTCGCCGCATTTCTCTACTGGGGACTGGTGAAGCCAGGGGAGTGGGGAGAGAAGCACGACGTGGCTGCGCTGGCCGGTCTGCCGATGGACTCGTACCGGGGCAGTCCGTTCCGCAGCATGATCCTCGACACGTTCGACCGTCTGAGCGCCCCTGTCGAGCACCGCTACATCTGGAGTGAGCTCCAGCCCTGGTTCGACCGGACCGGCCTGGTGGTCGATGCCGCCCGCGACGAAACGGGCTGGTTCATCCTCGCCCACCGGCCGTGAACCGCCTGATGGGGCACGGGCGATGAGCGACTCTGAGCACGACATCATGGCGGTGGTGCTGAGTTACAACGCACCGGAATCGCTGCATCGGTGCCTCGAGTCCATCTCGGCACAGACCGACCGGCCCCAGGCCATCTTGGTGGTCGACAACGCCAGCACCCCGCCGGTCGACCCGGCGGCGTTCCCCCCGGGATGCCCGCCGATCACGCTGGTGCACTCGGACCACAACGGAGGCCCGGCTGGCGGCTACGCCCTGGCCCTGGCTCACTTCCTCACGACCTCGCACAAGCACGCCTGGGTGATCGACGACGACATGCGGCCGGACCCGGAGTGCCTCGAGCGCCTGTGGGTCGTGGCGGCCAAGGACCCGGCCCGCTCGTTCGTGTTCCCGGTCAGCTACCAGCCCGACGGGTCGTTCGGGGCCTGGCCGTCGTGGTGCGCCTTCTTGGTGTCCCGCGAGATCATCGAGCAGGTCGGCGTGCCGATGGCCGAGCTCTTCTGGTGGGCCGAGGACACCGAGTACCTCCAGTGGCGGATCCCTCAGGCCGGGTATCCGATGCGAGTGGTCGGCGACGCCTATGTGCGCCACGACGCCATCCGGCAGGGGACGAGCGTTCCGGTGTGGAAGTACTACTACGAGTCGCGGAACATGCTCTATGTGCACATGCACGTCAAGAAGCGAGTCGGGTACTACCCTCGCAACATCGCCAAGCTGTTCGGCCGGGCCATCCTGCGCGAGCCGGAGGGCCGGGTTGTTCGGCTGCGAGCCATGAGCCGGGGCCTCTACGACGGAGCACGGGGGCGGCTCGGTACCCAGTTCCCGATCGAGGCGATGCAGGAACGCAAGAACTGACCGGACCGTGCGGCCGATCTTCCATCTTTCGATACCGGTTCGTGATCTCGACGAGGCAGTGGACTTCTACGGGGGCCAGCTGGGTGCCGAAATGGGTCGGAGAACCGCCGAGTTCGCCGACGCCCTGATGTTCGGTGCACAGGTGACGCTGCAGAACGACCCGGCGAGCGTGACGTCTCCCATGCCTCGGACACGGCACTTCGGCGCCACAGTGCAGTGGGACGAGTGGGAGCTGCTTGCGGCTCGGTTCGGTGGGGGTTCCTTGATCGTGGAGCCGCCGACCATCTCCTATGAGGGAGAGTCGATCGAGCAAGGCAAGCTGATGATCGTGGATCCGAGCGGAAATCTCATCGAGATCAAGGCCTACCGCCAGCCGGACAAGGTCCTCGGGACCCTGGCGGATTGAACAGATCGCCACGGGTGCCCACGCCTCGAACCCTTGGGTCCGGTCATGCCGGACTGACCACCGGAAGGCCGACAGCCGCTGCGGCGTCGCACAGCTGTCTGTCGTAGGAGACGAACGCAGTCAGGCTCGTCAGGATCGAACGGGCTCCGGCCAGGTGCAAGCTGTCCAGGCTTCGCAAGCCGACAGGCTCCAGAGTTGCCGCGTCGGCGATGACGGCAGCGTCGATGGCGAGGAGATCGATGCCGCCGAGGACTCGATGGGCCAACCACTGCGCAGCCGGGGCGACGGCTCGACACGATCTCGCCACTTCGACAGAGGCCAGGACACTGCTCACCCGGGGGAACTCTTCGTGGTCCGACATCCATCTGGCCAGCACTCTGCTCTCGGGCTCCTCGAATACCAGTTTGATGAGCGCCGAGGAGTCGAGGTAGATCACCGGAGCCGCTCGCCACGCGATGCGTCGAGGACCTGGCTCGCCGACGTGTCGCCGGTGACGGTGATGCGTTGGTCGGGAAGGTCGAATGCGTGACGAGCGGGCAGGAGCCGTCCGGCGGCGATGAGCGCCTCCCGGGTTGTGGCTTGCGGCGAGGGGGCACGCATAACGGCGATCAACGTGCCTCGTTCGGTGATCTCGACTACCTGGCCGGCTTTCACCTGGGCGAGGTAGACGCTGGCGTTCTGGCGCAGCTCGCGCACTCCGATGCGGGTCATGGTGAGAATGTAGCATTTCAGGTGCTACATCGTGAAGGGGACGGTCCCGTCGAACGGGACCCGTCGGCCGGGATTCGTCGAACGGGACCCTTCGGCCGGGATGCGTCGGCTGTCAGCCAGCCTGCAGGTCCGTGATGATCCCGACCACCCGGTCCTGGTCCTCGACCGAGAGCGCCGAACCAGTCGGCAGGCAGAGCCCGTGGTCGAAGATGTCGGCGCAGACCGCCCCGCCAACCATCGAGTTGGAGGCGAACACCGGCTGGAGGTGCAGCGGCTTCCAGGTCGGGCGTGCCTCGATGTCGTGGGACTCGAGGGCCACGCGAATCGCCTCGCGGTTGGTGCCGAACTGGTCGGGATCGATGGTGATGCAAGTGAGCCAGTAGTTGGGCTCTCCGTAGTCGGCGATGGGCATAAACCCGATGCCCGGCACGCCGCCGAACGCCTCGCGGTAGCGGGCGTCGATGGCCCGTCGCCGGGTGACCTTGCTGTCGAGTCCGGCCAGCTGCGCTCGGCCCAAGGCCGCCAGGAGGTTGGAGAGCCGGTAGTTGTAGCCGATGGTCGTGTGCTCGTAGTGGGGGAACGGTTCGCGAGCCTGAGTGGCCAAGTAGCGAGCCCGTGCCGCCTCGTCGGCCGACTCTGTTACCAGCATGCCGCCGCCGCTCGTGGTGATGATCTTGTTGCCGTTGAAGGAGAACACCCCGAAGCGGCCGAACGAGCCAGCCGGCCGGCCCCGGTAGGTGCCACCCAGCGCCTCGGCAGCATCTTCGACCAGGGGCACGCCGTGGCGGTCGCAGGCGGCCAGCAGCCGGTCGTAGTCACAGGACTGGCCGTAGAGGTCGACGGTGACCACGGCCGCCGGCAGCCGTCCCGATGCGGCACGGCGGTCCAGTTCGTCGGCGACCAGGTCGGGGTCCATCGTCCACGTGGCCGCATCGCAGTCGACGAAGACGGGCGTGGCACCGAGGTAGACGACGGCGTTGGCTGTGGCCACGAAGGTGAACGACGGCACCAGCACCTCGTCGCCCGGGCCCACCCCGACCAACAGGAGACTCAGGTGGAGCGCGGCCGTGCCGCTCGACAGGGCCACCGCGTGCCCGACGCCGACCCGCGCTGCGAACTCCGCCTCGAAGGCGTTGACATCTGGCCCGAGCGGGGCGATCCAGTTGGAGTCGAAGGCGTCGAGCAGCATCTGACGCTCCTCGGGTCCCATCTCGGGAGGCGAAAGGAAGATGCGAGTCATC
>CAININ010000005.1 GCA_903849265.1 uncultured Acidimicrobiaceae bacterium | reverse complement strand
TGTTAGCGCCGCGAACTGCCTAGACCCCTCGACCGCGAGTGTCTCCACAAATACAAAGTGTACTTCTCCCACCCCTGAACAGGGGTTGCACCAGAGTGCAGCACGGGTGCAGTTCGTGTCGACCGTGCAACGAGCAAGCCTCGATCAGGCGACGAAGTACTTTGCCTGTGGGTGGTGGCAGATGATGGCCGTCGTCGACTGTTCGGGATGGAGTTGGAACCCTTCGCTGACCTCGACACCGATGCGCTCGGCGCCGAGCAGATCGACGACCTTGGCGTTGTCCTCGAGCCTCGGACAGGCGGGATAGCCCCACGAGTATCGGCCGCCCCGGTACTTCTGGCGGAACAGTCCAGTGAGGTTCGGCCCGTCCTCGACGGCGAAGCCGAGCTCTTCGCGGATGCGGTGATGCCAGTACTCGGCCAGTGCCTCTGCCATCTCCACCCCTAGTCCGTGGAGGTAGAGATACTGCTGGTACTCGTTGGCGGCGAACAGCCGGGCAGCCTCCTCGGACACGCGCGACCCCATGGTGACCACCTGAAAGCTGGCCCAGTCCTCGTCACCCGAATCGACGGTCCGGAAGAAGTCGGCGATGCAGAGGAACGGATCTTCCACCTGGCGAGGGAAGGAGAAGCGCATCTGCTCGGTCGTACGTGATTCATCGGTCCAGATGACCAGGTCATCGCCGTCGGCATTGGCGGCGAAGTGCCCCCAGGCCACCTGGGGGACGAGGAACTGATCAGCCTTCGCCTTGGACAGCTCTTCGCGCAGTCGAGACCGCACTCGCTCCTTGAACGCGGGGTCGTCCTCGCCGGACTCAGGACGGAAGCCCCACTGGTTGCGGAACAGGGCCGTCTCGTTCAGGTACGTGGCGATGTCGTCTATCGCCATGCCCTTGGCGACGCGGCTGCCGACGAAGGGAGGGACGAAGAGCGGGTTGTCTGCCACCACGTCGGGAGCACGGGCGGGCAGCCCCTCGCCCCGAGCCCGGGCCTCGTCGGCGGCCTGCTTGCGCAGCTCGCTCTTGCGGGGGCCGAGGTCGCGGCCGCCGATGGCCGTCCCGAACTCGGGGTCGTCCTCGCCGGTCTTGGTCATCTCGACCAGTCGGTCCATGGTGCGAAGGCCCTCGAAGGCATCCTTTCCGTAGAAGAGGCGCCCGTCGTAGACCTGGCGGAGATCCCGCTCGACGTAAGTGCGGGTAAGGGCAGCGCCCCCCAGGATGACCGGGATGTGAGAGAGACCCCGCCGGTTGAGCTCTTCCAAGTTTTCGCGCATGATGAGCGTCGACTTCACCAGGAGACCGCTCATGCCGATGGCGTCGGCACCGAACTCCTCGACCGCGGCCACCATGTCGGTGATGCCGATCTTGATGCCGAGATTCCGGACCGTGTACCCGTTGTTGGTGAGGATGATGTCGACCAGGTTTTTGCCGATGTCGTGGACGTCGCCCTTGACGGTGGCCAGGACCATGGTCCCCTTGCCGCCCTGGTCGGCCTTCTCCATGAACGGCTCGAGGTAGGCCACCGCGGTCTTCATCGTCTCGGCCGAACCCAGCACGAACGGAAGCTGCATCTCCCCGGTAGCGAACAGCTCACCGACGGTCTTCATCCCTTCGAGCAGGAAGTCGTTGATGATGATCAGCGGGGTGAGCTCCTGGGACATCGCCAGGTCGAGATCGGCCTCGAGGCCGTTGCGGTCGCCGTCGATGATCCGGTGCTCCAGGCGCCGCTCTACGGTCCAGTCCGAGCGATCCTCCTGGGTGGCGTTGGACGAGGCGGAGACACCGTCGAAGATGGAGAGGAGCTCGGTCAGGGGGTCATATCCCTCGGACCGACGGTCGTAGATGAGGTCCAGGCACACCTCGCGCGCCCGGTCGTCGATCTTGGCCAGGGGCAGGATCTTGGAGGCGTGGACGATGGCCGCGTCCAAGCCGGCCTGCACGCACTCGTGGAGGAAGACCGAGTTGAGGACCTGCCTGGCTGCCGGGTTGAGCCCGAACGACACGTTGGAGAGCCCGAGCACGGTGTAGACGCCAGGTAGCTCCGCCTTGATCCGACGGATACCCTCGATGGTCTCGATACCGTCCTTGCGGCTCTCCTCCATGCCGGTCGACAACGGGAGTGCCAGCGCGTCGAACATGAGGTCTTCGGGGCGGAGGCCGTAGCGCTCTGTGGCGATGTCGTGAATGGCCTTGGCAGAGCGGACCTTCCACTCGGCCGTCCTGGCCTGACCCTCCTCGTCGATGCACGTGCAGACGACGGCGGCACCGAACTCCTTGGCCAACGTGAGGAAGGAGTCGAGCCGGGTGCCGACGGCATCGCCCTCCTCCAGGTTGACCGAGTTGATGACAGCACGACCGCCGATCCATGCCAGCGCCGCCTCGACCACTGGTGCCTCGGTCGAGTCGACCATGAGCGGTGCGGTCGACTGGGTGGCGAAGCGCGACGCGATCTCCTCCATGTCGGCAACGCCGTCGGCCCCGGTGTAGTCGACGCACACGTCGATGAGGTGCGAGCCCTCCTTGACCTGTTCCTTGGCCATGGCCACACAGGTGTCCCACTCGCCTTCGAGCATGGCCTCGCGGAACTTCTTCGAGCCGTTGGCATTGGTGCGCTCGCCGACTACCAGGAACGAGCTGTCCTGGGTGAACGGAACGTGGGTGTAGATGGAGGCGGCGCCCTCCTCGCGCACGGGGGTGCGGACGGCCGGGGTCAGGCCCGAACAGACGTCGACCACTGCGGCCAGGTGGGCCGGCGTCGTTCCGCAGCACCCGCCGATGACCGACACGCCCAACTCGCTGACGAACTGACGGTGGTACTCGGCGAGCTGGTGCGGCTCGAGGTCGTAGTGCATGGCGCCGTCCACGACCGAAGGCAGGCCGGCGTTGGGTAGGCACGACACCGGAATGGTGGCGTGGCCGGTGAGGTGCCGGAGCGGCTCGAACATCTCGGAGGGCCCGGTGGCGCAGTTGAGTCCGATGACATCGATGTCCATGGCCTGCAGGGCCACCAGGGCGGCACCGACTTCGGTGCCCGGCAGCATGGTCCCGGTCATCTCGATGGTGACCTGGCACTGGATCGGCAGCTTGACCCCGGCCCGCTTCATGGCTCGCCGGGCACCGTTGATGGCGGACTTGGCCTGCAGGAGGTCGAAGACTGTTTCGATGATGATGAGGTCGGCGCCGCCCTCGATGAGTGCGTCGCACTGCTCTTCATAGGCGTCACGCAGGTCGACGTAGCGGGTCTGGCCGAGGGTCGGGAACTTGGTGCCCGGACCGATGCTGCCGGCGACCCAGCGCGGCTTGTCTGGCGTAGTGAACTCTTCGGCAGCGTTACGGGCCAGCTGGATGGCGGCCAGGTTCAGCTCGCGGACCCGGTGGCCCTGGCCGTACTCGGCGAGCACCGGAGCGAACGCCCCGAAGGTGTCGGTCTCGACGACATCGCAGCCGACTTCGTAGAAGGACCGGTGGACCTGCTCGACGGCGTCGGGCCGGGTAGTCACGAGCAGCTCGTTGCACCCTTCGAGGTCGGGGCCGCCGAAGTCGTCAGCGGTCAGTTCGGCCATCTGGAGGTTGGTCCCCATGGCGCCGTCGAAGACGACGACGCGCTCGGAGACGGCCTGGAGATAGCTCGATTCGGTGCGGTGGGCAGCCATAGCCCTCCAACGATACTGGCGCAGGAGGTGTTTCGGCCCCATCCAGCCCATTCCTTTTCGATCCGACGTGCATTGCCAGCCCCTGGCGCCGGATCTTCTCGTGCGTCAAGGGCGCGTGCAGGTGTCCGGGCTGACGAACGACGTCGTTCGTTTAGCATCGGGACAGTGAGGACACCGTGCTGAAGATCTACACGAAGACTGGCGACGACGGGACGACGGGACTCCTCTACGGGGGTCGTGTCCGCAAGGACGCACCGATGATGCAGGTCACCGGCACGGTCGACGAGGCGCAGGCTGCCATGGGGATGGCCCGTGCGGAGGCGACGGCCGGGTCTGAACTCGATGAGATCCTTACCCACCTCGAACGCGAGCTCTACGTCCTGATGGCCGAGGTCACGACGGACCCGCTGCATCGCTCCAAGCTGGTGGCCGCAAAGACCTTGGTGACCCAAGAGATGGTCGAGGCACTCGAGGAGATGATCGACGATCTGATCTCCCGGGTCGCCATGCCGACCGAGTTCGTGATCCCGGGGGCGAACCGGGCATCAGCGGCACTCGACGTCGCTCGCACCGTCGTCCGCCGAGCAGAACGCCTCTTGGTTTCGTCGCCGATCGAGGGCTCGCTGGTCCACACCTACCTGAACCGACTGTCCGACCTGCTGTGGGCCATGGCCAGGTGGGCCGAGGGACAAGACCACTTGCTGGCGCGCGGCGCCCCGCGGCGGTCGGCCGCCCCGGCGGATGACGACGCTCCGGGTTGACGGGACCGTCTGCCCGATGGCTCCCCTGACCGCCATCTGATCGACCTGCACGACCTGCACTGACCCCCTCGACCGACATGGAGTTCTGACGTGATCGACGTGACCGCACTGTCCGCCACCGGACTTCCCGACGACCTGGCTGCCGTGGGGATCCCCGTGCACAGCACCGGAGACGGCCCGGTGCTGGCGTGCGATCCGGGGGCGATCGCCGGTGTGGCATCGCCAGAGTCACTGGATGCCGACTGGTGCGAGCGCCAGGGGTTCAGCGGCAAGGTGGCCCAGACGCTGGTGCTCCGTTCGCCGGCGGCAGCCTCGGGCGGCGCATCGGGCCCTGATGTCGTGCTGGTCGGACTGGGTGCAGCAGACGCGCTCGCCGGCAACAAGGGTCTCGAGACCGTCCGGCGCTCGGCGGGCGCATTCGTCCGGGCGGCAGGTAAGCGCGGCTCGGCCCTGCTGGTCCTTCCCGATGTGCGTGATGAGGACGTGGCGGACACGGCGGCGGCGGCGGCCGAGGGCGGATCGCTCGGTGCGTATCGATACGACGAGTTCCGCAGTGCCGACCCGACCCCGGGACTGGGTTCTCTGGTGCTCGCCCACGGTGCCGCCGATAGCACTGGCGTGGCGGCCGGGAGCGCCCGAGGAGCGCGGGTGGCCCGCTCGGTCGCCATGGCCCGCGATCTGGTGAACGAACCACCAAGTTCGCTGACCCCGCAGCGGTTCGCCGACGTGGTGGTCGAACGCTTCGCCGGCGTCCCCGAGGTCACGGTCGAAGTGTGGGACGAGGATCGCATCACCGCCGAACGATTGGGCGGCCTGCTGGGCGTGGCCGCTGGGTCCGAGCAGCCCCCTCGGCTGGTCCGGGTCGAGTACCGGCCGGCCGACCCGATCGAGTTCGACGGACGGGTGCCGCACCTGGCGCTGGTGGGCAAGGGGATCACCTTCGACTCCGGCGGGCTGTCGCTCAAGACGGCAGCGGGCATGGAGACCATGAAGACCGACATGGGAGGAGCAGCGGCTGTCCTGGCCGCAGTCGACGCCATCGCTGCCCTGGGCGGGCGGATCCCCATCACCGCGTATGCACCGATGACCGAGAACCTTCCGAGCGGCACGGCCATCAAGCCCGGTGATGTCCTCACGACCCGCAACGGCAAGACGATCGAGGTCCTCAACACCGACGCCGAAGGCAGGCTGATCCTGGCCGACGGGCTCACCCTCGCGGTGGAGTCGGGACCGGACGCTGTCATCGACCTGGCCACGCTGACCGGCGCCGCCATCGTCGCTCTGGGCAAGGAGATCGCCGGGCTGCTCGGTAATGACGAAGAGCTGCTCATGGCCGTCGGGGCGGCTGGGTCCCGCACCGGGGAGCCGTCCTGGCAGCTTCCGTTGTATGCGGACTACGCCGTGCACATCGAGTCCGAAGTGGCGGACATGAAGAACACGGGACGTCCAGGGCAGGCCGGCACGATCTCGGCCGCACTGCTCCTCAAGGAGTTCGTGGCAGACGTGCCGTGGGCCCACCTCGACATCGCCGGCCCCTCGAGGACCGACGATGCTCGCTGGTACAACACGAAGGGTGGAAGCGGGTTCGGCGTCCGCACGCTGGTCGCCCTCGGCACCTCCGAGGAGTTCGCTCGCTGGCTGGCTACCCGGCCGAAAGGCTGATCCATCTCACGGGGGAGTGACCCCGCTGCGCACATCTGATGAGGACCCGGGTCCAGCGCACGCTCCTGCACTACCGTCTCATCTGTGAAGATCGCCGTCCTCGGGGGAGGGTCGTGGGGAACGACCGTGGCGTCCCTGGTCGCTCCCCGCCATGACACCGTGCTTTGGGCGCGTGATCCCGAAGTGGCCCGTGCCGTCAGAGACGATCACGAGAATCCGGCCTACCTGCCCGGGCTGCATCTCGACAGCGCGCTGGGTGCCACGTCTGACTTGGAGGAAGCCGTCGAGGGGGCCGACCTCATCGTGGTCGGGGTGCCTACGTCAGGGTTTCGGCGGGTGCTCGAGGACGCCGCTCCGTTCATGCGTCCATGGATCCCAGTGGTCAGCCTGTCCAAAGGACTCGAGCGCGGCACGCATCTGCGCATGACCGAGGTGATCAAGGAAGTCGTGCCCGGGCATCCGGTCGCCGCCCTGACCGGGCCCAACATCGCCAGCGAGATCCTGTCCGGCAAGGCCGCCGCCGCCGTGATCGCCACCGAAGACCTCGAGGTGGCCAGCGCCATCCAGGCCGTGTTCACCCGGGGGGTGTTCCGGGTCTACATCAATGACGATGTCATCGGGTGCGAGCTCGGGGGAGCCCTCAAGAATGTGGTCGCTATCGCTGCCGGCATGGGCGAAGGGCTCGGCGTCGGGGACAACACCCGTGCCGCGGTCATGTCGAGGGGGCTGGCCGAGCTGATCCGGCTGGGTGAGGCCATGGGCGCCAAGGCGGCCACGTTCGCCGGGTTGGCCGGCATGGGCGACCTGATCGCCACCTGCGTGAGTCCCCACGGTCGGAACCGTGCCGTCGGCGAGCAGCTGGGCAAGGGCCGAAAGCTGGCCGACATCCTGGCCGAGATGCACATGGTGGCCGAAGGCGTGAACACGGCCACTGTTGCCCTCGAACTGGCCGAACGTCACGGACTCGATCTGCCCATCTGCCGGATGATCGACAAGGTGGTGAAGGGGGAGATGGAGCCCATCGACTCCTACTGGGGACTCACTCCTGCCGGCCACGAGGCCGAGCCCGGCTAGTTCTGCTCGACTGGTCCGGTGGGCGTGGGCCGGGCATCGGGGCCGACCGCGGCCGACGCCTTGGCGGCAGCATCGAAGGCGACAGCAGGGTGGAACTGCCACTGGCCGAGTCGATGCTCGATCGAGGCGTGGTCATGTCCCGATTCGGCCAGACCGATGGCGAGGCGCAGGGCCCGGCGCCGCATCTGCTCGGGCTCGGGCAACCGCTGCTCCACCACCCACCGTCGATGGCTCCGCTGGAGGGATTCGGGGAGCCGGCTCAGGTGCCGGAGCGGAAGCGGGGGGATGTGGGCCCGGACAGCCAACTCGCCAGGGCCCTGGAGGCGGGCGAGCTCGAACGTGACGAGTCGGGCCAGCGCTCGCCGGAACGGCGAGTTCTTTCCCATCTTGTCGCCGAGGCCGAGCGACCGCGCCGTCTCGGGCAGATGGAGGTCGTAACCATCGCCGTGGACCTCGAGCCCGTAGTTGAGGCGACGGAGGAGCCACGTGGTGCTCGGACCGATGATCCCCAGCCAGTAGAGCTCGACATATCGGCTGCACGGGTGCAGGCCGTGTGGGTCGGCAACGGGGTCGACCCACTGCACGATGCGAAGCATTGGGGCGTCTGATGGTTGTCTGGGTGCCGGACCGGTCGGGCGGCCGGTGATCGGGCCGAGCGGTCGGGGTGGCGGCGGAATGACGGTGGGCATGGACATGGCGTGCTCCTGAGGGTCAGGACCCGAAGTGCCAGCAAGGGCCGGGTCGAGGGGACCTCTGGAGTGTGGGCGGAGGTGCTTGCCCGAGACCTTGCCGACTACCTGACCGACGTTCTGGTCGACGTTCTGACTGGTTACTTGGAGAGTGTCTCGCTATTGCGATTCAGCAGGAGATCTCACGTGAGTTGGGACCACCCTGATCGGGAGCCGCAGAGGCCCCGGGACGGCCGGGGGCCCTATGACGCCGCTGGACTACCAGCGACCCCGATGGACCGCTTCGACGAGGGTTCGCCGCCCCCGGCTCGCCGACGACGACGCCGGGTCGGGCTGCTGTGGCTCGCCGAGGAGCACCGCACCTAGCCATCGTCGGCCGGCAGGCACGCCGAGGGCCGACTTCAGCGCCTCCTCGCCACGGAAGTTCCCCAAGAACGCGGCTCCGATTCCTCGGTCGGCCGCCCCGAGCAACAGGGCCATGACGGCAAAGGCGGCGTCTACATGCCAGTAAGGCACGACCCACTCGACTTCGACGCCGTCGGTCCGCACCTTGTCGGGCTCGCGGTACCGCTCGACGTAGGCGACTGGATCGCTGAACGTGAGCACGACCACCGGCGCCCGGGACATGCCTTCGAACCGTCGGGACTGGTCCCGCCAGGCGGCATCCGTGGTGGCATCCCAGTAGGCGGCGGTCTCATCGGGACCCTCGAGCACGACGAACTCGCGGCCCTGGGTGTTTCCTGCAGAGGGAGCGGCGAGCGCCGCAGACAGCAGCGCGTCGACCACGGCAGGGTCGAGTGGTGCTCCGCTGAAGTTCCTGGTCATGTGGCGCCTGCGCACGGCCTCGCTGAATTCCACCCGGCGAACGCTACCGTTGCCAGCGGCGGTCACGGCCCGGCATGCTCAGGCACGCCCTGGCTCGGGCTCCGGGTTTTCCTGGTGCCAGCGGACGCGCCGGCAGAACTGGTTGTCTCTGCAAGGGAGCCTCGGTAGGGTCGGGCCATGCGCGAACCGTACGTGATCTCCCGTCGGGCGCTGCTCGGAGGGTTCGCCGGTGCTGCCGCCCTCGGACTGGGTGCGTGCACCTCCTCTTCGACTTCGCCGACGACGACGGCCAAGTCGGCGGCGAAGCAGACCGGCCCAGGGACACTGCCCGACCCAGCCGCACCTGAAGGCACGGACCGGATTCCGTTGATCCGGAACATCGTGGTGGTGATGATGGAGAACCACTCGTACGACAACGTGCTCGGGATGCAGCGGGGCCGGGGCGACGGGTTCACCTTGGGTAAGGACGGCAAGCCGACCGCTTCCAACCCGTGGCCGCAGATGTCAACCGTCGCTCCTGGCGGTCCGAAGGCATCACTTCGAGCGTTCCCCATGCCCACCCCGTGCCAGCCTGACGGCCACCCGTACAACACGTGGGATGCCTATTGGGCCTCGTATGCGGACGGCAAGATGGATGGGTTCGTGGCCAGCCAGAGCGGCCCGGTGTCCATGGGCTACATCGAGCCCGATGTCCTGCCCTTCACCAACTCGCTGGCCGCGACCTTTCCGGTCTGCGACCGCTACTTCGCCTCGGTCGGGGCCCAGACCTACCCCAACCGGCGGTTCCTCATGGCGGGCACCTCGCTCGGACTCCTGAACGACACCTTTCCGAGTGCGGCCCCGCCCAACGGCACGGTCTTCCAGGCACTCGACGCGCATGGGATCTCGTGGAAGAACTACTACTCGTCCTTGCCATCGGCGCTGATCTGGTCCTACCAAGCCGGTCTGCCGGGGTTCTCGTCGCATCTGGCGTCGAACGCAGCGTTCCTGGCCGACGCAGCGGCCGGAACGCTGCCGGCGGTCAGCATGGTCGACCCGGACTTCGGCAAACAGTCAGAGGAAGATCCTCAGGACGTCCAGTACGGCGATCAGTTCTTGGCGCAGGTGGTCAACGCAGTGATGGACTCGCCGCAGTGGCCGCACACCCTGTTGGTGTGGTGCTACGACGAGTCCGGGGGCTACTTCGACCACGTCCGGCCCCCCGCTGCGGTCGTGCCCGATTCGGTCCCTCCGGACCTGGCGCCAGGAGATACGCCGGGGTCGTTCGACCGCTACGGGTTCCGGGTGCCGGCCGGGGTGGTGTCGCCGTACGCCAAGCCGGACTACGTCTCGCACGTCGTCCACGACCACACCTCGATCCTCAAGCTGATCGAGACCAAGTGGAACCTGCCCGCGCTCACCCATCGGGATGCGGCTGCCGATGACCTGCTCGACTCGGTGGACCTGACCCGGCCCCCAGCGTTCCTCCGACCGCCCAAGCTGGCTGCCGGCGCTGACCCGTCTGCGCTGGCGGGATGTCTGTCGACGGGGGCGGGAACGATCCCTCCGCCCGAGTTCGTCACCACGTCCTAGGCGGCCAGACATCGAGGCGGGCAGAGATCGAGAGGGCGAGACAGCCAGACGTGGAGACGGCCGTCCGTCCGGCAGCAGGGGAGGTCCAGGACGGCCGACGGGGCCCGGTGCAGCTGGCGGAGCCCCCACCTGAGCGCTCGCCCTGATCCAGTCGATGAGGCATCTCGTCGGGTCTTGAGCCGAGTATTCCCAGCCCGAAGGGAATGTCGACCTCGCTGGTAGTGTTTACTCCGATGTAGTGCAGTCCAGGACGCGGCCTTCGGCCCGGGCGACCGCCCGCCGGACCCGCCGACGCAACGAGGAGACGAGACCGCCGTGCCCACCTTCAGAGAGATGCTGGCCAACGCCAAGGCCGCTGTGCGGGAGATCACCACCGCCGAGGCCGAAGACGAGATCGCCATTGCCGGGACGATCGTCCTCGACGTCCGCGAGCCCGACGAGTACGAGCAGGGCGCACTGGCTGGCTCAGTGCACCTTCCGAGGGGCAATCTCGAGTCCTCGATCGAGGGACGGATCCCGGACAAGTCTGCCCATGTGGTGGTCATGTGCGCCGGCGGCGTGCGCTCGGCCTTCGCCGCCGACACCATGCAACAGCTCGGCTACACCGATGTGGCCTCGATCATGGGCGGCTTCAACCGATGGAAGGACGAGGGGCGGGCCTGGTCCGCACCCCGGACGCTCTCCCCGGAGCAGCGCAACCGCTACCAACGCCATCTCCTCCTGCCCGAAGTGGGAGAGAAGGGGCAGATGACGCTGCTCGACGCCAAGGTCTTGCTGCTAGGAGCCGGAGGACTCGGCTCGCCGGCCGCGCTCTACCTGGCCGCCGCCGGCGTGGGCACCCTCGGCATCATCGACATGGATGTGGTCGACGCCTCGAACCTCCAGCGCCAGATCCTCCACAACACCGACCGGATCGGTGAGCGCAAAGTGGACTCGGCCAAGAAGACGCTGACCCTCATCAACCCCGATGTCAACGTGGTGACGTACGACGTGCGGCTCGGTGCCGACAACATCCTCGACATCATCGACGGGTACGACGTCATCGTGGACGGAACCGACAACTTCCCGACCCGGTACCTGGTCAACGACGCCTCGTTGCTCAAGCGGATCCCGGTGATCCACGGATCCATCTTCCGCTTCGAGGGCCAGGCAACGGTGTTCAACCCGTACGAAGGGCCGTGCTACCGCTGCCTCCTGCCCGAGCCGCCCCCGGCCGAGCTGGCTCCGAGCTGCTCCGAAGCCGGCGTGCTCGGCGTGCTCCCTGGCATCGTCGGCTCGATCCAAGCCGTCGAGACCATCAAGGTGCTCCTCGGCATAGGAGACACCCTGCAGGGCCGCCTCCTGGCCTACGACGCGCTCGAGCAGAGCTTCCGGACGTTCAAGGTGCGCCGTGACCCGGCCTGCCCGGCGTGCGGACCGGACGCTGGCGAGCTGGTCATCGCCGAGTACGACGACCTGTGCATGCCCCATGTGATCGAGGCGCCTGCCTGATCGACGGGTCTGCCTGATCGAGGCACCTGATCAAGGCACCTGATCGAAGGCGTCACCTCGATCGACATGTCTGCCTTGCAGGTGGATCAGAAGGCGGCCCGGCCGAGTGCGTCGGCGGCGAGGATGCCGTCGCTGACGAGCGAGGCCGTCACCTCGAACGGCTCATGGTGGGAGCTCTCGCCTTCGGCCACGGTCCGTTCCGCGATTGCTGCCAAGGTGGCGTCGTCCAGATCAGCGAGGCCCACATCCTCGAGCGTCGTCGGGAGCCCGACAGACTGGCAGAAGGCGATTACCCGATCGATCTCCTCGGTGGGCTGACCTTCGACCACCAACTGCACGAGCAGCCCGAAGGCCACCTTCTCGCCGTGGAGCGACGAGTGCGTGCCGGGGGCGGCCGTGAGCCCGTTGTGCACCGAGTGGGCCAGAGCGAGGCCACCGGATTCGAATCCCAGGCCCGACATCAGGGTGTTGGCCTCGACCACCCGCTCCAGCGCCGGGCTAACCACCTTGGCGCCGACCGCTTGGATCGCCGCCAACCCATCGGCGATCAGCACGTCATGACAGAGACGGGCGATGGCCCCAGCGGTCAGGGTCGGCGTGCCCTTGAGCTCGTTGGTTGACCGGGTCTGGGCAACTGTCCTGGCCTCGAACCAAGTAGCCAAGGCGTCCCCCATGCCCGAAACGAGGAATCGCACCGGCGCCTTGGCCACGAGCTCGGTGTCGACCAGCACCAGTTCGGGGTTCTTCGGGTAGTACTGCAGGTGGTCGAAGATGCCGGCGTCGGTGTAGACGACCGACAGCGCGCTGCACGGCGCATCCGACGAGGCGATGGACGGGCAGTTGACCACCGGGAGCCCGAGTTCCGAAGCCACGGCGCGGCCGGTGTCGAGGCATTTGCCGCCTCCGGACCCAACGATCACGGCGGCACCGAAGGCTCGGGCGGCGGCGATGCCGGCCTCGATCTCGGAGCCGGAGCACTCGCCGCCGAAGGTACGGACCATGACGACCTGCCCTGCTGCTTCGAAGATGTCGGTCCACACCGCCTCGAGCAGATCACGCATGCGTGGGCTGGCGAGGATGAGCACCGGACCGTCCAGTCCTAGCCGACCCATCTCCCTGGCCAAGGAGCGGGTGGCACCGGCCCCCTGCATGTACCTGGACGGCGAACCGAAGATGTTGAGCGTCGAAGTTGGTGAGGTCATGGGGGGTGGTTGTCTCCAGGTCGTGGGCAGGTCGTGGGCAGGTCGTGGGCAAGTCGTGGGCAAGTCGTGGGCAGGTCGTGCGTGGATGGTGATCCGCCGGACGGTGGCACCCATGTCGATGTGCGAGCGAGTCTGTCAGGTGCAGACCGACTGCCGCAGCCTTGTGCGTGGCTCGTGCAACGGACGTGCGGACGTGTCGGCCCTGGACCGGGGTGCTACAACTCTCCGATGGACTACGCCATCGATCCCGAGCTCGCGCCGATCCTCTCATTCCTGCCGGAAGGCACCATCGAGGATGTGGGCGCCGCACGGGCCATGCTCGAGTCACTGGCTGATATGGGTGCAGGGACGGTGGACGAGTCAGGTATCGACATCGAGGATGTGGCCGTGCCCGGGTATCTGGGATCGCCAGACGTGACGGTGCGTGTCTACCGCTCGCACCAGGCACCGACGCTGTCGCCGGTGGTGCTCAACATCCATGGAGGCGGATTCGCGCTGGGCAGTGTCAACACCGAGCACGCCGTATCGGCTCATCTGGCCAAGGCGCTCGGGATCGTGGTCGTCTCGGTCGAGTACCGGCTGGCGCCGGAACATCCGTTTCCGGCCGGCCTGCACGACTGCTACGCCGCACTGCTGTGGCTGCACGCACAGGCGGACACGCTGGGGATCGATACGGCCCGGATTGCGGTGTGCGGACAGTCTGCCGGAGGCGGGCTGTCCGCGGCACTGGCGCTGTACAGCCGCGACAACCACGGACCGGCCATCTGCTTCCAGTACCTCGGGATTCCTGAGCTTGACGACCGTCTGGAGACCCACAGCATGCAGACGTTCGTCGACACGCCACTGTGGCATCGACGCAACGCCGTACTGAGCTGGCAGTACTACCTGGGCGGGGCGGACGGCGGGGCGGACGGCGGGGATGTGTCGCCTTACGCGGCACCGGCCCGCGCCACCGATCTGGCTGGTCTGCCTTCGGCCTATGTGTCGGTCATGGAGTTCGACCCGCTCCGCGACGAAGGCATCCACTACGCCCTGGCGCTGCTTGCCGCCGGGGTTGCCGTGGAGCTCCATGCCTACCCGGGGACCTTCCACGGCTCGGCCATCGTGGCGACAGCCGAGGTTTCCAAGCGCATGCACCGCGAACAGATCGCCGTGCTGGCCAAGGCACTGGGCGTTACGGATCCCGGTCGAGCCTGAGCGTACGGCTTCGAAACCCGGTGTCTGGTGGGTGCGGATTCCCTCCCTGGCGCCCGAGACCGTAATCTGTCCCCATGGCATCAGATCGCACCTCCGGTAAGCCCGCGAACGAACGGGTGACCGACTCGGGAATCACCATCAACCAGGTCTACGGTCCTGACGACCTGAGCGGCTGGGACCCAGCAACGCAGCTCGGCGACCCGGGCTCCTATCCCTACACCCGAGGCATCCGGCCCGACATGTACCGGGGCCGTCTTTGGACGATGCGCCAGTACGCCGGTTTCGGCACGGCCGAGGCCACCAATCAGCGCTTCAAGTTCCTGCTCGACGCCGGACAGACCGGGCTCTCGTGTGCCTTCGACCTTCCCACCCAGATGGGCTACGACTCCGACCATCCCCGGTCCGAGGGCGAAGTCGGCAAGGTCGGCGTGGCCATCGACACGCTCGAGGACATGCGGCTGCTGCTGGCCGGTCTGCCGCTCGATCAGGTGACCACCTCGATGACCATCAACTCGACGGCATCGACCCTGTTGCTCTTCTATCAACTCGTGGCCGAGGAGAACGGCGTCGACCCGAAGCAGCTCGGTGGGACCATCCAGAACGACATCTTGAAGGAGTACGTGGCCCGGGGCACCTACATTTACCCGCCCCGGCCGTCCATGAGGCTCGTGACCGACACGTTCTCCTACTGCGCCGAGCACCTGCCGGCATGGAACACCATCTCCATCTCCGGCTATCACATCCGTGAGGCCGGGGCCACCGCCGCCCAGGAACTCGCCTTCACGCTCGCCGACGGATTCACGTACGTCGAACGCGGCATCGCGCGCGGGCTGGATGT
>CAININ010000004.1 GCA_903849265.1 uncultured Acidimicrobiaceae bacterium | reverse complement strand
TGGTTCGTCGACAACCCGTCTCCGACCGGTCGCCAACTGGCCGAGCGCGGCCTGGTGGCCCCCCACTGGCCCGCACCGTGGGGCCTGGGCGCAGACCCGACCTTCCAGCTGCTGGTGGACGAGGAGCTGAAGCGCTCCGGCGCACGTCGTCCCGACAACACCATCGGTATCGGGTGGGCCGGACCGACCCTGCTGCACGCCGGAACTCAGGAACAGAAAGACCGGTACCTGTTCCCCCTGCTCGCAGCCGATGAGATCTGGTGCCAGCTGTTCAGCGAGCCAGGTGCCGGCTCGGACCTAGCGTCGCTCACCACCCGCGCCGAGCTCGACGGCGACGAATGGGTCGTCCAGGGACAGAAGGTCTGGACCAGCTACGCCCACCGGGCGCAGTTCGGGATCTTGCTGGCCCGCACCGAGCCCGATGCTCCTAAGCACCAGGGGATCTCGTACTTCATCTGTCCGATGGACGCCCCAGGCATCACGGTGCGCCCGCTGGTGGACATGACCGGCGCCCATACGTTCAACGAGGTCTTCCTCGACGAGGTCCGCCTCCCCAAGGAGAACCTGGTGGGAGACCGGGGCCAGGGCTGGTCGCTGGGCAAGGTGACGTTGGCCAACGAGCGGGTGTCGCTGTCGGGGGCAGGGGCGCTGTGGGGGATGGGCCCGACGGCCGATGACCTGATCGACGCGGTGCGGGGAGCCGGTGGAACGACTGACCCGCTGCTGCGCCAGCGTCTGGCCGCTCTGTGGATGGAGGGGGAGATCCTCCGTCTGCTCCGCCTGCGCACGGTGTCAGCGGCGGTTGCCGGAGCACCCCCTGGCCCCGAAGCGTCGGTGCGCAAGGCGCTGGCCGACGAGCACGGGCAGAACATCATGGCGTTGGCCCGTGACCTGGCCGGAGCATCGGGGATGCTGTCCAACAGCGGGCCGATCCCTGGCGCCCCAGACAGCGGAGCCTGGCCGGATGCCATGTACGCCTTCGGGTTCCTGTTCGCCCCGGCGCTCACCATCGGTGGGGGGACCTCGGAGGTCCAGCGGAACATCATCGCCGAGCGGACCCTCGGACTGCCCCACGACCCGCAGGTTTGAAGGGGCTTGGGCCGATCGGCTGGAACCGTCCTGGCTGGGCTCTCAGGTGCTCGAAGTGGTCGTCGTGCTGGGGCAGGTAAGTCCGAAGGAATTCAGCACCGACTTCGGCACGGTGTAGGTCCCGGTGCTGCTGCCCGGACATCCGACGTTCGACGAGCCCATGGCGACGACAGACCAGTTCTGCGCCTGGTGGGCGAATCCGTAGAGGGGTTGCGCTGAGGATCCGGCCCTCGGAGTGACCACGAAGCGCATCCAGGAGTCGTTAGCCGTCGAGGCGGTGGCCGTAAGGGTCACGGTCGTGGGATCGATGCCCTTTTCGGTGACCACCTTGGATGCTTCCGAGATGACCTCGAGCAGGTCTGGATCGTCGACTGACGTCGTCGTGGGCCCAGCGGTACTGCTCGATGCACTGGTCGAAGCGCTGCTGGAGCATGCGGAAAGCCCCGACATCGTCAGCCCGGCCAGCAGGAGTAGCGCAGTGTGACGACGGAGGGAAGAAGCGGAGGGCATGGCTGCACTCTAGGTGGATGACCCGAACGCGCAGCACGATCGCAAGGCGGGACGGGCGAAGGTGGACAGCGATAGGCGGGCAGGTCAGCGCCGTCACCCGCCGTCACCCGCCGCCACCCGCCGCCACCAAGTGCCGTCCGACCCCGGTCATGGGGTTGGGTCCGCTTCGGTCCAGTTGGCATCGATGTCCGGACTGGACGGCACAGCCGACAGTCCGCCATGACCGGACATCCCCAGGGGGCCGACGGGCACTCCACTACCGTTGGGTGCCGCGACCGGGGTGATGGTGATCTGCGCCCGAAACCCCACGCCCCATGCTGAGGAGACCCATGGTCCATTCCGCTGATCCGACGACGTCTGATCCGACGACTGCGCCAGCAGGCCCGGCAGCGCCAACGGCCACGATCTCTCCGGACCAGCACGCGTTCGACACAGAGCTGCCGGTTCCGAGTCAGGTGCGCAAGGTGGCGCTGTGGGTCGTGCTGCTGCTGATCGCAGGCGGCATCATCGTCCTCGCCGTCTTCTTCGCCGGCGTGCGCCACTGGGTGGCGCTGCACACCGGGATCATCTACGGCGGACCGGACAAGTACTACAACTTCTGGTCAGGATTCGGGTCCGACCTCGGCGAAGTGACCCTGATCAGCGCCGTGGGCATCGGGGTCTATACCGGCGTACGCAAGGTCAACTGCCACGCCAAAGGCTGCTGGCGGATCGGGCACCACCCGTTGGACGGGACCCCGTACGTTCTGTGCCGGCACCACCATCCGCACGTGCCCAGCCGCGGTGCCACCCACGAGCACATCCTCGAACAGCAACGGAGGCACCAGGAGCAACAAGGCGTTCGTTGACGGTCGACGCCGCGAACGCCGTGCCTGCGCCTCAGCCGGCGATGGGCCCGGCGTCCTCGTAGCCCTGACGGATGCCCTGTCCGGCATTTCGGGTGAGCTGCTCGGGCTCGTACAGCATCCAGTAGGCGTTGCGGGCGTGCTTGCGGGCCCGGTTGACGCAGACCACGGCCAACTTCGCCGGGTCCTCCTCTTCGTTCTCCCACACGAACACCTCGAGGATGTGCGTGGAGGTCATCAGCTGGGCCAGCATGATCCCTTGGGCGGCCTCGTGGGCGCACTGCTGGTCGATGGGTGCCTTGCCCGGCATGCCGAGCGCCACCACGATCCGGCACCCTTCCTGCTCGATCAGGCGCTTACAGGCCACCCCGAGGTCCTTGAATCCGGGCACGGTCCGGTGGACCACCTCGAAGGTGGTGCCGAATCCTGGGCAGTTGGCCAGCTCATCGAGGGCCTCGGCCCCCATGTCGTAGCGGGCGAACATGGTGTCGACGACGCCGATGCGATCCATCGTTCCACTCTACCGGCCGACCTCGGGCTCGAACCGTGGCAGTGCCCTCGAGGCCGCGGTTCGCCCGGAGCCCACGGGTGGGCAAGACTCAGGTCCGATGAGTGCCGAGACCCCCTCCGTGGCCGCTGTCGACCCCTGGGTGGCCAGGGACGTCGCCGTGGTGTGGCACGGGTTCACGCAGATGGCCGCCTACCCCGGAAACGTGCCGATCACCGTGGAACGGGCCGAAGGCCGCGAGCTCATCGATGTCCGCGGCAACCGGTACTTCGATGCCATCTCCTCGCTGTGGGTCACCACGCTCGGCCACCGGGTGCCCGAGTTGGACGCCGCCGTCATCGACCAGCTCGGCCGGGTCGCCCATGCCACGCTTCT
This sequence comes from uncultured Acidimicrobiaceae bacterium, assembly GCA_903849265.1. Lineage (GTDB taxonomy): Bacteria > Actinomycetota > Acidimicrobiia > Acidimicrobiales > RAAP-2 > Bog-756. The sequence goes on along the minus strand of CAININ010000004.1, from coordinate 1,619 downwards.
GGGCAATGGCAGCCGCTCGGTGGTGGAGTTTGCTGAGGCGCTGGCCGCCGTGGTCCCGGTGGACGATGCCCACACGGTGTTCGCCTCGGACGGTGCTGTCGCTATCGAGCAGGCGCTCAAGATCGCCTTCCAGTACTGGGTCAACCGGGGCGAGCCCGGCCATACCGGGTTTCTGGCCCTGGGAGACGGCTATCACGGCGACACCGTCGGCGCCCTGTCCGTCGGGGACGGCGGGTTCGGCACCTCGGTGTTCGACCCATTGCGGTTCCCCGTCCTGCGCACTCCCGGATACGCCGACCCCGACTGGGCCGTCAAGGCCATTGCTGCCATTGCCGCCAACGCCGGCACCCTGGCGGCCATGATCATCGAGCCCCTCGTGCAGGGCGCATCGGGAATCCTTGTGGCCGACCCCGAGGATCTGGCCGCCGTCGGGCGGGCGTGTCGGGAGCACGGGGTCCTGCTGATCTGCGATGAGGTGGCCACCGGGTTCGGCCGGACCGGCAAGCTGTTCGCCTCACAGTGGGCCGGGCCCGACTTCCGTCCCGACATCATCTGCCTCGGCAAGGGGATCTCGGGCGGGTACCTGCCCTTGTCGGCCACCGTGGCCTCGCGGACGGTCTACGAAGGGTTCCTCGGTGAGGACCTCGGGACTGCGACCTTCTACCACGGGCACTCCTACGGCGGGAACGCCTTGGCCTGTGCCGTGGCCATGCGCCACCTGCAGCTGATCGCCGAGTGGAAGGTATTGGACCATGTCGTCGAGGTGGCCGCCCACCTGGCCACCCGGCTCGATCAGTTGATCTCTGGACTTTCGGGCGTGGCCGCGGTGCGACAGTGCGGCTTGATGGTCGGCATCGAACTTGCTCCTCCGGCCGGGGCCGAGCGGTGGGGGCGGCGGGTCTGCGCCGGATCGGTCGGACGTGGAGTGCTGCTCCGGCCGCTGGGCGACGTCGTCGTGATCATGCCTCCGCTGACCAGCACCGCCGAGGAGCTCGACCGGGTCGTGGACGTCCTCGCCGAGAGCATCCGTGACGTCTGGGCCGAGGATGCCCAGTGAACAGGTCCGCACAGTGACCGACGGCGGTCGGACTGCGTGGCAGGCGTGGGTGGACGATGGCTGCGACGAGGTGGCTTCTGCCGGCCGGTGGCGGGCGCCTCGCTCCTTCGATGCCCGGGGCCACGAGGGCCTCCTCCAGGTGGACCCGGAACCCGCCCCACCCCGCCTGGTCGTCTCTTTCGCCTCGAACGACTACTTGGGACTGGCCACGCATCCGGCGGTGGTGGCCGGGGCGGTGGCGGCCCTCGACCAGTGGGGTGCCGGTTCGGGGGCGTCCCGGCTGGTGACCGGCTCGCGACCGATCCACCACGTGCTCGAGTCGACCCTGGCCGACTGGAAAGGCACAGAAGCAGCGCTCCTCCTGCCCACCGGGTTCGCCGCCAACCTGTCGGTGCTGTCCGTGTTCGCCGCCGGAGGCGCCGTGGTCCACTCCGACGAGCTCAACCATGCCTCGATCATCGACGGCTGCCGCCTGGCGCGGGCCGAGGTGCGGATCTATCCGCACCGTGACCTTGCCGCCCTCGACCGCTCCTTGGCCGAGGTTGCTGGTCGGTCGATCATC
>CAININ010000003.1 GCA_903849265.1 uncultured Acidimicrobiaceae bacterium | reverse complement strand
GCCCTGGCCGAGGACTGGATGGCCATCGCCCAGGCTTTCGCCGGCCCTCCGGGACCAGGTCGCCCACCGGCCTGACGCCGGGCCCGACTGCCGGCCGGACCTCAGGTTCGACGACCGACGCAGGCATCGGCCCAGACCCGGACGGACCGAGACGAACCCGTTCAGTCGAGCTGATCCATCAGTTCGGCCAGCCGAGCGGCGAACCCGTCGACGTCCGCTTCAGTGGTGTCGAACGATGCCATCCACCGGACGACTCCGGTGGCCTCGTCCCACAAGTAGAAGGGGTACTCGGCCTGGAGCGCCTGAGTGACGGCCGGCGGCAGCACGGCGAACACCCCGTTGGCCTGCACCGGGTAGGCCAGCTCCACGCCGGGCACAGCTGAGGCCGCCACGCCGAGCCGCAGGGCCATGGCGTTGGCGTGCGTGGCGTTGCGCAGCCACAGGTCGTCGGTCAGCAGGGCCACGAACTGGGCGGCCACGAAGCGCATCTTCGATGAGAGCTGCATCGACTGCTTGCGGATGAATCGGAGCCCGGTGTCGGCTTCCGGCCGGAAGGTGATGACTGCCTCGGCGCTGAGCGCTCCGTTCTTGGTGCCGCCGAACGAGACCACGTCGACGCCGGCCGCCTGCCCGAACGCACCGAAGTCGACGCCGAGCGAGGCAGCGGCGTTGGCGATCCGGGCTCCGTCGAGGTGCAGGTACATGGCATGAGCGTGGGCCCAATCCGCCAGGGCAGCGATCTCGTCCACCGAGTAGACGGTGCCCACTTCGGTGCTCTGGGTGATCGAGACCACCCGGGCCTGGACATGGTGTTCGTCACCGATGCCGGTGATGGCGGAATCGACCAGCTCGGGAGTGAGCTTGCCGTCGGGTGTGGCCACGCTGAGGAGCTTGCTGCCCAAGAACCGCTCGGGCGCGCCGCACTCGTCCACGTTGATGTGGGCACCTTCGGCACAGACGACCGCTTCATGGGGGCGGAGGAGGGATTGGAGCCCGACGACGTTGGTGCCTGTCCCGTTGAAGGCGAAGTAGACCTCGGTTCCGGAGCCGAAGTGCTCGGTGAGGAGACCGTGGGCCTCTTGCGTCCACGGGTCGGCCCCATAGGCGGGGGAGTGGCCGCCGTCGTTGGCCGCAGCGATGGCGGCCAAGACCTCGGCATGGACGCCGGACCAGTTGTCGCTGGCGAAGGTCCGCCCGGCAGGAAGATGCGCTGTGCTCATCGTCGACTCGTGCCCATCCTCTGCTCGTGCTCGATCCGGCTCAGTCCCGGACCAGGGGCTTGTACTTGAGGCGGTGGGGCTGGTCGGCATCCACTCCAAGACGCTTCTTGCGGTCAGCCTCGTAGTCGCTGAAGTTGCCTTCGAACCAGCGGACCTCCGAGTCGCCCTCGAATGCCAGCACGTGGGTGGCGATGCGGTCGAGGAACCAGCGGTCGTGGCTGATGACCACTGCACAGCCCGGGAACCCCAACAGGGCCTCTTCGAGGGCACGCAGGGTGTCGACGTCGAGGTCGTTGGTGGGTTCGTCGAGCAGGAGCACGTTGCCGCCCGACTTGAGCACCTTGGCCAGCTGCACCCGGTTGCGCTCGCCGCCCGAGAGCTGGCCGACCTTCTTCTGCTGGTCGCTGCCGGTGAAGCCGAAGCTGGCGACGTAGGCCCGGCCGTGGATCTCCCGACCCCCGACGATCATGTGGTCGACTCCGCCGGTGATCTCCTCGTAGACGGTGGCTTCGCCGTCGAGCTGGTCCCGGGACTGGTCGACGTACGCGAGTTGCACGGTGGTGCCGACCTCGAGGGTCCCACCGTCGGGCTGCTCTTCACCGACCATCATGCGGAACAGGGTGGTCTTGCCGGCGCCGTTGGGCCCGATGACACCCACGATCCCGCCCGGGGGCAGGAGGAACGACAGGTCATCGATGAGGAGACGGTCGCCGTAGCCCTTGGAAACATCGACGGCATCGACCACCCGGTCGCCCAGTCGAGGGCCGGCCGGGATGGCGATCTCCAGCTTGTCGGCCCGGCGTTCGGCGGCCTCGGACTCGGCCACCAGGTCGTTGTAGGCGTTGATGCGGGCCTTGCCCTTGGACTGACGGGCCCGAGGGGACATCCGGATCCACTCGAGCTCGCGCTGCAGGGCATCCTGGCGCGAAGTGTCCGCCCGCTGCTCGCCGGCGAGGCGCTCCTGCTTCTGCTCGAGCCAAGAGGAGTAGTTCCCCTCCCAGGGGATCCCCGCACCGCGGTCGAGCTCGAGGATCCAGCCGGCCACGTTGTCGAGGAAGTACCGGTCGTGGGTCACAGCCACGACCGTGCCCGGGTAGTCCTGCAGGGTGCGTTCGAGCCAAGCCACCGACTCAGCGTCGAGGTGGTTGGTGGGCTCGTCGAGCAGCAGCAGGTCGGGCTTTGAGAGCAGGAGCCGACACAGGGCCACCCGCCTGCGCTCTCCACCGGAAAGAGTGGTCACATCTGCATCACCGGGGGGGCACCGCAGCGCGTCCATGGCGATCTCGAACGTCCGCTCCAAGTCCCAGGCACCGGCGGCATCGATCTTGTCCTGCAGGTCGGCCTGCTCGGCCAGGAGCTTGTCGAAGTCGGCGTCGGGCTCGCCCATGGCGGCACACACCGCGTTGAACCGATCGACGAGGTCCTTGGCCTCGCCGATCCCCTCGGACACATTGCCGATGACGTCCTTGGTGGGGTCGAGCTCCGGCTCTTGGGAAAGGAATCCGACCGTGAAACCGGGGGTGAGGCGGGCCTCGCCGGTGAACCCGTCGTCTTGGCCCGCCATGATCTTGAGCAGGGACGACTTGCCGGATCCGTTGCCGCCGATCACGCCGATCTTGGCTCCGGGGTAGAAGGAGAGGGTGATGCCCTTCAGAACCTCGCGGTCCGGCGGATAGAAGCGTTTCAGGTCACGCATGGTGTAGATGTACTGGGCTGCCATGTCTGACAGTGTGCCAGCCCCGGCCGGGGACCTGGTTGCACACGGGCTGCCCGACGGAATCTAGCGGCAACGGGTTGACTAGCCTGGGGTGATGGCCCGACCACTGGAAGCATCGACGCGCCAGCGTGCTCACATCGGGTGGTCCTGCTGTGCCGGCTGACCAGGAAGCAGAGCAGGCACCCACGCCGGACGTGGACACCGCTACCCAGGCGACCAGGTCTGCGGCGGTGGAGACCTCGGATTCAGCAAAGGCAGAACATGCATCACGGCGGGAACGCGTAGGGGTCCTGTTCTCTCGACTCGTGGAAGCGGTCCGCGAGGGTGACGACGACATGGTCGAATCGGCAATTCTCGAGCTGAGCAAGCGGAGTCGGTGGCTGGCCCCCCTTGCGCTGCTGGTCGGTGGGTTCGCCATGCTGTTCCAGGGGCTCAAGACCCTGTTCATCAACTGGCGCCTGACGTTGGTCCAGGTCCTTCCGGCCATGTGGATCTGGGTGGTGATGGTGGACCTGAAGGCCCACGTGCTGCACGGCAAGGGATTCCACATCATGAAGAACCCGCTGGTCCTGGCCTTGGTCGTCTTCGCCATCGCTGCAGTCACGGCCGCCAGCTTCTATCTGAACGCCGTATTCGCCTTCGCCATTGCCCGCAAGGGCCCGCCCGAGATCAGGCCGGCGTTCGTGATGGCCAAAGAGCACCGGAAGACCATCCTGACCTGGGGATTCGGTGTCGGAGTGCTCGTCGGGTTTTCTGCTGTGGTCGTCGATCGATGGGGCACGTTCTGGTTCGCACTGTGCCTCGGGATCATGGCCGGGGTCCTGATGTTCGCCTACATCGCCATCCCCTCGCGGCTGCTGGGCCTGCAGACGTCGCAGTCGAGGAAGGACAAGATGAGCGCCGCTGCGGTCGGCGGGGCCATCGGCGCCATCATCTGCTCGCCTCCCTATGCGCTGGCCAGGATCGCCATCTTGATGATCGGATCCCATACCCTCCGGTATCTGGCTGTGCTGCTCCTGATCATCGCCATGGTGCTCCAGACGGGGGCCACCAGTGCGGTCAAGGCCGTCAAGATGAGCGCCAAGATCGTGGCCGGCACTACCCCCGAAGAAGCCGACGAAGAGGTGTTCGGGGAGCATTCGGCGGCGAAGTAGGAACCACCGTCGGAACGAGAGTGTCCGCCCGGCCCGGCGTTTCGAAGGCCTAGGACCACCTCGACCGTCATTGGCCGATCTGGCGGACGGTGACTGGTCGACCACGCAGTGCAGTCCAGGGTGGACGGGACGCTGTCAGATCCTGCAACCGATCTCGGGATTCGAATAGCGCGCCGTGGCGTCGGAATCGGCTCCACCGCATCCCTCGATGGGCGCACCGGACTCGGTGCCGGGCAGCGTGGCGAAGCGGGTCGAAACACCGTGGAATTCCCCAACTGACGCAAGGCGAACCTCTGGGAATCGGTCCAGGAGATCCCACGGATAGGGGGCCGAATCGGCCGCCTGCAAGGTGAACGAGAGACATTCGGCAAGGTGGGTCGGGCACGCTCGACCGATGCCGACCACTACGCATGCCGCAACTTCGCATCTGACCCGGGTTGCTGACCCAGCAACCATCCACGCAAGAAGTAGTTGCACACCGTGTGCACCTATCTGTGCATCTCCCTGCCGGGAGTTCCTATGGTCCCTGTCTCATGAAGGACGAATCGGATGGACGACGACCGGTGGCTGACCGGCACGATGGCAGCTCGCTGGCGACAGCGAAGCCCGCTGAGACGAGGCGTGCAGCCCCGAACTCGCTAGGTCGGGCCATGGCGCCTAAGACGCCCGGACGCGTGCCGTCGAGGCAGAGGTGGACCGCAGCGGTCGCCGCCGCGGCCGTCGGCGTGGGCACCCTGGGTCTGGTGTCCTCAGCTCAGGCGGGGGCGGATTCGTCCGGCGCCGGAAGCGGCGGGGGCACTGTTTCGGTCGGAGCGTCGTCGGGAAGCGGCTCGGGTGGCACGTCAGGGGGTTCCTCTGGAGGGTCAGGATCCGGTGGGTCCGGGGGCGGTGGCTCGTCGGGCGGGAGTCCATGGACCTGCACGTACACCTACCTCACGCTCAACAACGAGGGTGGGTTCCCGAACGGAGGCCCGACGCCTGGAGCCTGGTACTCCGTCACCTGCGTGGATGTTGCGGCCGGGGCTCAGGTCACTCAGACCGTGTGGATCACCGGCCCTCAGCCGACCTCCGCACCTGCAGTCGACCCTCGGGCACTCGCTCTCCAGGCGGAGAACTCGATGACACTTCCGGCACCCGGGATCCGGCTCGATCCGGCAGGAACGTCCGTCGTCGGTCTGGGCACTTGGTTCTGGATCGATCCGACCGTGTGGCACAACTACACCGTCTCCGCTACCGCAGGGGCGGTGTCCGCCACGGCGGTGGCGAGGCCGATCGCCGTTCGGTGGACGACAGGGGACGGATCGGTGGTCACGTGCGCAGGCCCCGGAACCGCCTACGACCCGGGAATGCCGCCGTCGTGGCAGTCGACGCAGTGTGCGTACACGTACCGGAACACATCAATCGGCCAGCCGACCCTGGACGGGAATCCTGACAACGGGACGTTCGTGGTGTCCGCCACCATCCAGTGGGACGTTTCGTGGAGCTCGACCGGCGTCGCCGGGGGCGGGGCATTGCCCACGCTGTCCACCTCGAGCGCAGCGCTACTGCGGGTGGTGCAGATCGAAAGCGTCAACACCACGTCGTCCGGACAAGGCGCGCTCGCGGCCACTTCGCTTGGAGGCCGACCATGAGCTCGATCACGGACACTCTGGCACGCCACCGGCGTTCGGGGCCGGAAGCGGCGGATCCCTTGCGCCCTCCCACCGGTCGACGGAACCGGCGATCCGCACTCCTGATCGGTTCACTCGTCCTGGTCTTCGCCAGCATCGCCGGATTCGCCGAGCTCTACTCCTCGGCCGACCACAAGGTGCCGGCAGTGGTGCTCGTCCGGTCCGTCGCACAGGGCCATGTGCTCACGCAGTCGGATCTTGGGGTGGCTGATGTGGCGCTCTCTTCCGGCGTCGGATACGTGCCAGTCGACCAGGCATCACAACTCGCCGGGAAGCGGACGGCGGCGGCGATCCCCTCGGGGTCTCTGTTGACATTGGCGGACGTGACGACGGCACCAGCCATCGGCGCGGGCGATGCGGTGGTCGGGATCGCGTTGAAGCAAGGATCCTTGCCGGCGGCCGGTCTCTCTCCGGGTGACCTGGTGATGGTCGTGCAGACCGCAGGACCGGGAGCAGTGATCGCCACCCCGCCGGCGGCTGGAACTCCGGCTGGCACGGGGGGCATGATCACGGCGCAGGCGGCAGGCGGCGCGGTGTCCGCTGGCGGAAGGGGCGGAGCCTCCGGTGTGCTGATCGAGAGTGCATCGGTCTTCGGCGTGGCGGTGCCGAACGGGACCGCCGGAGGGGGCTACTCACTCATTGTGTCGCTCGAGGTCCCCTCGTCGGTGGCCTCGGACGTCGCTACGGCTGCCGGAGCCGGCCAGGTGAGCCTGGTCCTGCTTCCTGCGAACCCACTGGGCACCGGTTCGCCGCCAGCAACAGGGAGTGCCTCTGCAACTGCCCCGGTGGCACCATGACGGTGGTCTCCGTCTATTCGCTGAAGGGGTCACCTGGCGTCACGACGCTGTCCTGTCTGCTCGCTTCCGCGTGGCCGGCCAAAGGCACGGCGACAGTGGTGGAGGCAGACCCGGCGGGCGGAGATCTTGCGGCTCGGTTCGGGCTGTCGTCACGGTCGGGCTGGGTATCCCTTCGATCTTCGGCCAGGCGGTCCGAGGGTGCTTCGGTGCTCGCGCCGCACCTCCAAGTGCTGCCGGGCGGCGTGCAGGTCCTCGTCGGCTCCCGTGGAGAGGATCGATGCTCCGCCGTGAGCGAGGAGGGCCTGACGGCCCGATCCGGCGAGGGAGCGCACGTAGGGAATGGGGTCACAGTGGTCGATCTGGGTCGCCTATCCGTCGATGACCCGGTCTCGGAGTCGTGGCTCCGCTGTTCCGATGCCGCCATCCTGGTCCTGCGTGGCGACCCGGCAGGAGCGGTGCATCTTCGCGATCGGGCGGCCGGCCTGATCGATGCATCGAGTGGCCGTCTCTGTGTCGTGGCCGTGGGAGGCCCGTACTCCGGACGTGAACTGGCCGGGTTCGCCGGGATGACGATGTTCGGGGACATCCCGATCGATACAGCTGCAGCCGATGTGGCCTCGGGAACGTCCGGAGCTGGCCGCAGGCTCGAACGATCACTCTTGTGGACGGCAGCGGGCCGTGTCGCCGTGCGAGTGGCGAACGGTGTGGATGCGGGTTGGTGCGACGGCCCCGAATCACTCGTTCTACCTTCCCCGACGGACGTCGGACGCGGTCGGGTCGGCGGTCGGATCGGCGGTGGGGCCGGCGGTCGGGTCGGCGGTCGGATCGGCGGTGGGGCCGGCGGTCGGGCCGGCGGTCGGGTCGGCATGGGCCGATGGGGCGCAGGGCTCGTCGAGCCCTGGCGGAGGATCGGCACCGCACTGTCGGTCCGTGGCCCAGAGCAGTTGCAGTCGGACGCATCTGAGCAGGTCACAGCGGCCGCGGCCGCCACAGCGGACGCGGTGACGATGGACGCTGGTCACGTAATGGGGGACCGATGACTGCCTCGCTGGCTTCGTCTATCCGTCATCGCGTGGCCGAAGACCTGGCGGGGCCCGATGCCTCGTCGTTGACGGGCCCAGACCGCAAGGAGTTCGCCCGGCAGCGGACCTTCGCACACCTCGACTCCATGTCGGACGAGCCCGATGGTGCCGGGCCCTCTTCGTTGACTCGGGCAGAGGAGCAGGCGCTGGCCCAGGCGGTGCTCGATGCCCTGTTCGGACTGGGACGCCTGCAGCCGCTCGTCGACGACCCGGAGATCGAAAACATCGACATCAACGGCTGCGACCGCGTCTGGGCGAGTTTCGCCGACGGATCCAAACGGTTGATGGATCCAGTCGCGGACTCTGACGAGGAGCTTGTCGATCTGATCCGATCAGCGGCGGGCCGCTTCGGGCTCGCCGAACGCCGGTTCGACATGGCCCGGCCCGAACTCGATCTCCAACTGCCCGGGGGCGCGCGTCTGTCGGCGCTCATGGCCGTATCGGCCCGCCCCGCCGTGTCGATCCGACGGCATCGCTTCTCCGATCTGTCGCTCGATGACCTGTGCGCCATGGGCGCCATGGACGAAGGACTGCGATCGTTGCTGGCCGCAGCGGTCAAGGCCAGGAAGAACATCGTGGTCGCCGGAGCGATGAACTCAGGGAAGACCACGCTGCTGCGGGCGCTGGCTGCAGAGATCGACCCACGTGAGCGGATCGTCACCATCGAGCAGGCTTTTGAGCTCGGGCTGGACACCGGATCGAGCCGGCATCCGGACATCGTGGCCCTAGAGGCCCGTCCGGCCAACATCGAAGGTGAGGGCCGGATATCGGTGTCGGAGCTCGTGCGGCGTTCTCTGCGGATGAACGCCGACCGGGTCATCGTCGGCGAGGTACTGGGGGATGAAGTCCTGCCCATGCTGAATGCGATGAGCCAGGGCAGATCGGGCTCGATGTGCACGATCCATGCCGAGTCGTCTGCTGGCGTGTTCCGTCGGATCGCCTCTTATGCGGTCCAGGCGCCAGAGCGCCTGCCCCTCGAGGCGACCAACCTGCTGATCGCGGGTGCACTCCACTTCGTGGTCCACCTCGATTCCGAGATGCACGACGGCATCGGGCTGGAGGAGGCCCACGACGGTCGCTCCGGTGCACTGGACGATCCGATGGGGTCGCCGCTGGGTGCGCCTGATCGTCCGCCCGTGATCGGGGATGTGTTTTCTGCTCGCGGCTCGCGAGCACGGTTCGTGTCGTCGGTCCGCGAGGTGGTTGACGCAGAGGGAATCCAGGTCATCTCCAACGAGATCTACCGACCTGGACCCGATCGACGTGCGATACCGGCATCGCCGCTGCGGTCCGAAACCGCGGAAGAGCTCCGGCGTTTCGGACTCGATCTTCCGTCCAGCACGCCCATGGCGGTCCTCCGATGATGGCGGCTCTCCTCCATGGTGTCCCGATCTCCGGTCTCGTCCTTGTCCTGGGCGTGGCACTGGGGATCGGATTGACTGGGGTGGCCGCTGTCCTCTTGGCCCGCCATGTACGGACTGGTCCGAGGATTTCACCCGAGGGTACGGACGGAACTTCTCGACCGCTTCCAGGCAATGGACGCGCCGGGCTCGACGTGCCGGGGCTGGTGCTGGCCGCCGCCGTGGGGGCAGCGTGCGCGTTCGCAACCGGGTGGCCGGCAGCCGGACTCATCGGTGCGCTGGCCGCATACGGGCTGCCTCGCCTCCTCCGCCAAACATCCGGAGCGCAGTCGATCGCCACCATCGAGGCCATCGCCACCTGGACCGAGATGCTGCAAGGGACGCTGGCGGCATCATCAGGATTGGGACAGGCCATCACCGCCACGGCGGAGCTGAGCCCGATGCCGATCCGGTCGGCAACGGAGCGGTTGGCAGCACAGATTCAGGCGGGTATCGAGCCCCGGGTGGCGCTGCTCCGGTTCGCAGATGACGTGGGCGATCCGTGTGCCGATCGCGTCGTGTGCTCCCTCCTCTTGGCCTTTTCGTCCCGGGCGCAACGCTTGGGAGATCTGCTCAGCGCGCTCGCAGAGTCCACCCGAGAAGAAGTCGGTCTTCGACTCAGGGTCGAGACGAGCAGGGCGTCCGTCCGCAGCGGGGTCCGGACCGTAGTGGTGTTCTCGGTGACGTTTGCTGCAGGCCTCGCTCTGCTGGCGCGCTCGTATCTGGCACCCTTCGACTCCGCCACCGGACAGATCGTCTTGATGGTCGTCGGCGGACTATATGCAGCGGGACTCACCTTGATGGTGGCGTTGGCTCGTCCTCCTGCAGCCATCCGCCTGCTCGGGAAGGACGTAGTGGAGCGATGACCGGTGTCGTGGTCCTGGCCGTGCTGTGTGCGATCGGACTCATCGGGGTCTGGAGCGGTCTGCGCTCCGCCGCCCCGCCGCTCGAGGGCGTCTGGGCAATGTGGCAGGGCCCGGTCGAGTATCGCTCGCAGAAGGTGGCGGACCGTTCGATCACCACCCGAGCCGGGGCGGAGCTGGCATCGCGTCTCACCGCGAGCCGATGGGCGGACCAGCCCCTGGCGCACAAGTTGCTCACCAGTCTGGCAATCACGGATAGCGATCTTCCGCTGTTCGCATCCCGGGTAGTCGTCACCGCCGGCATCTGCGGTTCGGCCCCATTCGTCGCGTGGCTGGTTCTCCTGGGAGCCGGGTCATCGTTGCCGTTGGCCCTGGCAGTCGTGTTGGCCGTGGCCGCTGTTCCCCTCACTGCTGCGTTGCAGGTCTCTTCGCTCTTTCAGCAGGCTTCGCAACGGCGCCGGCACTTCCGCGTGGTGATCGGGTCCTTCGTCGACCTGGTGGTGCTCAGCCTTGCCGGTGGGGTGGGTATCGATGGAGCGCTCTTTGCTGCTTCCCAGGTGACGCCCGATTGGGCCGCTCGTCGAATGGCCCACGCCTTGCTGCAGGCGCGCGATGGAGGAGTTGCCCCGTGGACGGCACTGGCTGCGGTCGGTGTCGAACTCGACGTCCCTGAGCTGGTCGAGCTGTCGACGACAGTGCAGCTGGCCGGAACCGAAGGAGCCAGGATCCGCCAGTCGCTGACCGCTAGAGGGGCATCGTTGCGTCGTCACGAGCAGGCCGAGGCCGAGTCGGCCGCCAATGCCATGACAGAACGACTCTTCCTTCCCGGGGCACTGCTCCTCCTCGGATTCCTCGTCTTCATCGGGTTTCCGGCGGTGCAGCGGATCCTCGGAGGGTTCTGACCCGTGACACCGCTTGATCTGCAGTGCCCGTGCGGCCATGGCCGCATCCCGGTCACCTCCGAAACCGCAATCCAAACGTCCACCGAACTGGTTCCGCTGCAGGGCGCTCTGTCTCAACACAACCAACACAACCAACTGAACAGGAGCAACAACAATGTCCACTCAGATCACCGTCCTCTGGACGTACCTTCGGGCCCGCTGCAACGCGGCCGGGGGATGGAACGAGGCAGGCACCGTCGTCGAGAAGGTCATCCTCACTGCAGTCTTTGCGGGACTTGCGATCGCCGTGGGGGCCATCATCGTGGCCAAGGTGACGACCAAGGCCAACTCGATCAACCTCAATTGACGAGTTGCGGCGGGGTGGGGGGTCGGCTGGCCAGAAGCGCTAGGCCGATACCCCGACCGCGCCCTGTCGGACGGACCGGGCCCCAGTCATCGGACGACGGATCGTCGATCGTCGAAGCAGTGGTGGTGGTCCCCGTGCTGATGATCCTGCTGCTGGTGGCAGTGCAGTTCGCCCTGTGGATGCATGCATCCCAGGTCGTGCAGCTGGCGGCATCCGAAGGCGACCGGACAGCGAGGTCAGCGGGTGGGGGGCCGGCGGCCGGGTTGGTCGCAGCTCGGTCTGTAGCGACGGGGCCTGGTTCTGACGTCACGAACGCGACGGTCTCGTTCACCATGCTGGCGGGGGATGCCGCGTGGCTCCAGGTTTCCGGACGAGCGACGTCGGTAGTGCCCGGACTTTCCTTTGCCGTGAGCGCCAGTGCCGTGGGACCGGTCCAAGAGTTCAGGGGATCGGAGTGAGGTATCTCGAACGTCGCGGCGACGCCGGCAGTCTGACCGTGGAGCTGGTTGTCCTGACGCCGGTCCTCTTGGTGGTCGCCCTCGCCTCTCTGGTGTTCGGCAGAGTGACCGAAGCCCGTCAACAGGTAGTGGAGTCCGCGAGAGCTGGCGCCGAGGCGGCTGCCGTACTCCCCACGGTCGGGACTGCGCAGTGGGTGGGCTCGATCAATGCGGCGATCGATCTGCTCGGCCGGACCCACACCTGTGCCCACGCAGCGATTTCCATGGACACCAGTCATTTCGTCCCCGGTGGGTATGTGACGGCCAACGTGACCTGCGTCGTCCTCTTGTCCGACATCGGGTTTCCAGGGATTCCTGGGACGACGACGGTCACCGCATCGGCAACCGCGCCGCTCGATCCCTACCGGTCGGTCGGGTAAGGAGATGACCATGCCAATGATCCAGGAGCCAAGGGCGTCCGCCCTCTGGCGCGGGTGGACCGATGAACGGGAATCAGAACGGTCGCACGGGGACTCCGGGGCACTCACGGCGTTCGCCCTCCTGCTCCTTGTCGCCCTGTTGACTCTCGTGGGACTCGTCGTCGACGGCGGGGCAGCGCTGACCGCACGCCAGGCTGCCGCCGTGGAAGCCGAACAGGCTGCACGATCGGGTGCGGGCGCACTCGACGTCGGCGCGCTCCGCTCCGGCGTAGTCCAGATCGACTCCACTGCGGCAGTTGCTGCCGCCGAGCAGTTCGCTGTCGCAGCTGGGCATCCCGCGGTGGCGTCGGTCAATGGCGGGATCGTGACTGTGCACGTCCACTATGCAGTGGCCACCGCCGTGCTCGGCATCGTGGGGATCCGATCGCTCGGCGTATCTGCCACCGCATCCGCACGGAACCTCCACGGCGTCACGGTGGGTGCGCCATGAACCCCCGACTCAGTTCATCGGGGACCGGCATGCGGACCTTCCTCATCCGGTTCGCCGCCGTCGCTCTGCTTGTCGTAGCCAGCGTCGGAGTGCCCGTGTGGCTCATCCGCATCGGTGGGATGCCGTTCACCCATCTGGATCCAGGCCCGCTGTTGCATGCGGTGCGCACGTGGAAGGGGGGAGACCCCCGTGTCGTTGTGGCCTGGTTCGGTAGGGTGGCGCTCCTTTTGGCGTGGGCAGGATGGTGTTGGACCATCGTCTGCATCGTCGTGGAACTTCGATCCTGGCGGACGGGCCGGTCGCCGACCCATCTGCCGGGTAGCCGGTCGTTGCAGTGGATGGCGGCCTGCCTGGTGGGCACGGCGTTCGCACTCGGGAGTGTCGGGAGGGCACCGATGCAGAGCCATGTCGTTGGCGGTCCGGGATCTGGTGGATCAGCACCGGTTCCGGTGGTTCAGGTGCTGTCCGCCTACGGGGCACCGATTGACGAGAGGCCGCTCGTCGGCCGTGCCGATCAGAGTGCACTTACCCTCGCATCCGATCTGGCCACCGACTCCACCCAGGTTCGCGGGGCCGTCCATGGGAGACCCGCACACGAAAGCCCCGTGGACGCAGGTGTTCCGTCCGGATCTCGGATGCACGTGGCGTCGAGCGGGGTCCGATCTGACCAGGGACCAGGTCGCACGGTAGAGGCAGCGATCCACATCGTCGCTGCGCGCCAGACGCTCTGGTCGGTAGCGGAACAACGATTGGGCTCGGCGATGCGATGGCGCGAGATTGCAGAGCTCAACTACGGACGGTTGCAGGCAGACGGAGGGGAACTCACGGACGACCACTGGATCAGTCCGGGCTGGCAGCTCCATCTGCCGCTGCCCCGTTCGGAGTCCGGATCCTTCGATGGGTCGGTCGCGTCGGTCGCGTCGGTTGCGGTCGATGCGGTCGATGCGGTCGACGGTTCGGTTGCGGACGTAGCCGCAGTATCCGACCCCTTATCCACGGCGGCGGCCAAAGGGTTCGACACGCCCGCCGACCCAGAGGGCCGGGGATCGGAGTCGGTCTCCGAAGAGCCCCTTCGTCAGCCGTCGGCGGGCGCTGGTGTCGTCCACGAAACTGCAGCAGCGTCAGTGGCTGGCGGCTCGGGTCAGATGGGGCGTGACCGCCTGCCACGCGTTCCCGTTGTTCCGCTGGGTGCAGGAATCATCGGGGTCGGCATTACCGATGTGATCGACCGGCTGCGACGAGTGCAGCAACGTCGCCGCACGACTGGAGCGCGGATCCCGCTGCCGGGACCGCTGCTCCGTCAGTTCGAACAACGACTCCGTACCGGAGGTGGCGCCGAAGTCCTGCAGACCGTCGAGGACGCGGCCACCCTTTTCTGCGACACATATCGGGATTCACCCGGAAGGATGGGAGTCATCGGGGTGGAGGTGTGCGACGCAACCGTCGGGTTCGTCCTCGACGGATGGGACGGCGATGAGAATGCTCCGCTGGCATCGCCGTTCACCCGCGTGCCGGGGACGTCGATCCTCACGATCGGACGCGATCGCATCGAAGCGCTGATGCAGCGGCAGAGTGGAAGTGCACGACCTCCGTTCCGCTTTCCGACGCTCGTCACGGTTGGAACGACGGACGATCGGCTCGTCATGGTGCATCCGGAGGGTCTCGGGTCGCTGGTCATCGAGGGACCGCGCCACGAGGCGGAGGGCATCGCGCGAGGACTTGCCCTCGAACTCGCCACATCGCGCTGGTCGTCCACTGTCGACCTCGTGCTCGTAGGGTTCGGCGCCGTGCTGGAGCGTTTTGCCGGCGTATCGGTGGTGAGCGACGCGTCCGCACTGGTCGCGGACCTTTCGTGGCGCCAGCTTCGAGACGCGATGGTGCTGGAGGAGCGCGGGTTCGCCTCGACCCATGAGGCCCGACATCGAGACGTCGATGGATCATGGGATCCGACCGTGGTGATCTGCGGCCCGTCCGTTCCGGTCGAGGACGTACGGGGGCTGATGGAGATCAGCAGGGACGGGATCTGCGGAATCTCCGTCATCGCCGTCGGCACCGGTACATCTGATGCGCTTCGTCCGGCGTACCGGATCGATGCCGATGCCGATGCGAGCCGCTGCCGATCAGTGGCGGAGCTCTTCGTCGGGCATGTCGAACCGCAACGAGTGGAGCAGGACGAAGTGACACTTGTGACGGAACTGCTCGACGTTGCCGGCATCGCGCCAGAGCCGCCCGAAGTCGAAGGAGCGAACGACCAGTCGACCGACCAGTCGAACGACACTGTTACCGACCGTGCGATTGGCACCGTCCCGGCGTACAGCGATCGACACATGGCGACATCGGCCAGGGTGGCCCAACCGGATCGTGAGATTGGTATCCGCCCGGCACCCGGAGGTGGGGTCGCGAGAGTTTCTGGATGTAGCCAAGGACTAGAAGTCGAGGTCAGCGTCCTCGGTCCGGTGGAGATCCGGGGTGCGGCCAGGGCGTTCACCCGGGCTTGGTCCCGCGAGCTGGTGGTCTACCTCGCCATGCATCCTCGCGGGGCGTCGAATGACTCATGGGCAACGGCGCTGTGGCCCGAGCGGATCATGGCTCCGTCGAGCCTGCACTCGACGGCTTCTGTTGCCAGGAGGTCCCTCGGGAAGGCGCGAGACGGTACGGATCATCTCCCACGATCACATGGACATCTGGCATTGGCCGGCTCGGTGGGGACCGACTGGGACCGGTTCCTCGTGCTGGCTGATGGCGAAGATTGCGATCGATGGAAGGAGGCACTGACGCTCGTGCGGGGGAGGCCGCTCTCCGGAATTCGTTCGACGGACTGGTCGATCCTCGACGGGACGGCGCCAGCGATGGAGTCGGCGATCGTGGATCTGAGTGGAAGGTTGGCGGGCGCGTGCCTTCGATCTGGGGACTCTGCGGGAACCGAGTGGGCGGCGCGCCGGGGACTTCTAGTGAGCCCGTACGACGAGCGGCTGTACCGGATGCTCCTGCGAGCGGCCGATGCTGCCGGCAACCCCGGTGGGGTCGAGTCGGTGATGGCCGAACTCGTGCGGATCGTGGCCGACGAGATCGAGCCCGTGGAGTCCGTCCATCCGAGCACAATGGCGCTCTACCGGTCGTTGAGCCGACGCCGGACTACAGGGGCAGTCAGCGCCGTCTGATCGCAGCCCGCATCGTGCAGCCGGCATCGTGCAGCCCCCAGCTGGCAGCCGGCTGCACGATGTCGAGGTGGCAGCTCGCAGGGCAGTTCGCAGGGCAGCTCGCAGGGCAGCTACATGGATTCCAGCTAACGGGATTGACGGGTGGAATCACCATGCCTTCAGGCGTAGCCGTCCAAGATCATCGTCACCTGGGTGATGTCGTCGAGGGCCGGTCCGATACGGGGTTCCACCTCGCTGGTCGGCGCCGGCTGGACCCGCCCGGTGGCCTCTAGTTCGCGTAGCTGGCGGATGATGCGCTCCAGATCTCGGGTCAGTTCGCCAGAGGTGGACCGCCATTCCGTCGCCTGCTGCAGGGTCTCCCATTCCCACAGATCGGCACTCAGCTGGTCGAGGACATTGCTGATCCGGGAGGCATCGTCGACATGGAGCAGGTGCCTGCCTGGTTCGTGGGCGGCGGATGCCACTGCCGCGGTGGCTGCCGTCCGGGCACCCAAGAGATCGGCGCGCAGATCCGGGAGCAGTGCATTGTCGAAGGCGTCTTCGCTCAGGAGGGCGGTGCCGTAGGCCTCGATGGCAGCGGCAAACGCAGCGAGGGACGCGCACACCGAGCGGCGCAGACTCACGGGCCACAACTGAGCAACTGCGAGGACGATGAGTCCAGCGAGCAGTGTTCCCAGGAGGCGGTAGACCGACTCGCTCAGGATGCTGTTCACCTGCAGCGAGGTGAGGAAGAACACGAACAAGGTCAAGTTAGCGATGCAGATGGCGTAGTTCGGGACGATGAAGGCGATCACCAGGGCTGCGCTGATGCCGATGACGGCGAGCATGTCCCACTCGCGCATGGGTAGGACGAGGTCGAGGCCGACGGCGACAGCGATTCCCGCAATGGTCCCGGTGGTCCGGGACACGACTTTCATCGTGGTGTCGCCATACCCTGGCTTGGCGATCCAGGCCACCGTCACCGCCACCCAGGATGCATGGGAGAAAGGGGCCACCAGGTCGATGGCCACAGCCAGCGACATGGCGATGGCGAGCCTTACCCCATGACGGAGGAACTGGTCGGACCAGGTGAGGTGCGAGCGCAGATTCGGCGGTGCCGGACGGCGCGGCGCGGGCAGGCGGATCCCGCTTCCCCGACCTACTGGCCAGGGACCCGACACGCGAGTGGCAACGTGGCGGAGGGGTTCCGAGGTGGTGCCCAGAAGCGCGACCAGATCTGGGTCGTCGGCCACGCACCGCGCCTCTGCCTGATCGAATTGTTCCAGGGCTTCGACGAGGCGTCGTCGTCGAAGTCGCCACACCAGGGTCAGGCCGATGGAGCGGCTCAACTCCCTGGCAGCGTCCAGGTAGGCGGTGAGCGCAGCGGTCGGCGGAGCATGCTGGAGATGCGCGGACAGGGCCACCAGGGACAGGCGAACGCGACTACTTTCGTCCAGGAGCTCGGCGAACCACAGGGCGAACGGGCCGCCACTGGCGTCGACGTCGAAGTCGAAGTCAAGGGCCGCCGCCCGCAGCCGCTCAGCGTGCATTGGTGAGCGGATGGCGTCTGGGCTGGCGGCGATGGACGAGGCCACTCCTCGATAGAAGAGAGCCAGCTGTCCGCGGAGGCCACCGGCTCGGCGCAGCACCCAAGGGGAGCAGATGGCCACCGCCATGGCTGCGCAGCCCAGTGCACAGGCAGCGGTGTTGGTCACCAGGTCGTGACGGTACCCCGGGATGCCGCTGAACACCACCAGGAGCACCAAGGAGAGCACCCCCAGCATCGCGCCTCGAGGACCGGTGCAGCAGAGGAAGCCAGCCACGAGGGCCCATGCTGCAATCACCACCAGGTGGGGTACGGGAAGGGCAGCCACCAGGCCTCCCAGGAACACCGCAACCGTCATCAGGGCACTTCCCATCAGCAGTGCGTAGAGCCGGTGCCGATAGGAGCCGCCTGGGTCGGCTACCGCGGTGAAAACCATGCCGGCGCCCAGACCCAGGCAGAAATCAGGACGATCGAGCAACAAGACGATGCCGAGCATCGTGACAGTCGTGACCCCCAGCCGAATGGCCGGGGTCAGCGAGATTGCCGCCCAGTCGGTGGAAATGGTCCCTCGGACCAGCTCCCGGATGTACCCCACGTCAAGGTGCCCGCTCTGACTCCGCTTACAGCGCTAGTTCGGCGATCGTCCGCATGGTGTTTATGTCACCGGAGATGAGCAGCGACGTGGCCATCGACTCGCGCCAGCGTTCGATGTCGTCCCGGATCTTCTCTTTCGGGCCGATCAGGGCAGTGTCCTCGATCAACTTGGTCGGGACGGCGGCAGCCGCCTCGTCCTTGCGGCCCGCGAGGAACAGCTCCTGGATCTTGGTGGCCTCGGCCTCGTAGCCCATGCGTGAGAAGACGTCGAAGTGGAAGTTCATCGACTTGGCACCCATGCCACCGATGTAGAGGGCGAGCATCGGGCGCATGAAGTCGGCGGCCGTCTCGATGTCGTCGTGGATGATCGTGGCGGCAAAGGCGATGACCTCGAAGTCCTCGGCCGTGTGGCGTGCACCCTCACGGGCGAAGCCTTCGTCGAGGTAGGGCTGGTAAGCGTCGACCGCTCCAGGGGAGAAGAAGATGGGAAACCAGCCGTCCGCGATCTCGGCGGCGAGGGCGATGTTCTTCGGGCCCTCGGCGCCCATGATGATCGGGATCTCCGGACGCAGCGGGTGGGTGATCGGCTTCAGGGCCTTGCCGAGGCCCATGCCGCCCGGATAGGGGAGCGGGTAGTGGGGCCCGGGGCTGGACACGACGTCCTCACGGGCGATGACCTGGCGAACGATGTCGATGTACTCGCGGGTGCGGGCCAGTGGCTTCTCGAAGTTCTGGCCGTACCAACCCTCGACGACCTGTGGCCCGGACACGCCGAGCCCGAGCACGAACCGTCCGCCGGACAGGTGGTCCATGGTGAGGGCGGCCATGCCCATGGCGGTCGGCGTGCGAGCCGACAGCTGGCAGAGTGCCGTGCCGAGCCGGACCCGCTCAGTCTGTGATCCCCACCACGCCAACGGGGTGAGGGCGTCGGACCCATAGGCCTCGGCCGTCCAGATCGAGTCGTATCCGAGGCGCTCGGCTTCGGCGACGAGTTCGACAGCGTTCGGGGGCGGGCCGGAACCCCAGTAGCCCAGCTGCAGCCCGATCTTGAGATCTTTCATTGGTTCCTCCCCGGAGACGTGGTGCCGAAAACCCTAGCAAGAGTCATTCATTGACAACTGTATAAGAAAACAACGCGCCGCTTTTGGGCAGCCCGTCGACCGCCGAAGCCGACTGCCGACCGCCGACCGACGACCGACGACCGATGGATGGCTACCGCATCGGGGCGATGAAGTCTGCGGCGTAGCGCTCGCACTGCTCGAGCCGCTTGGCCCGGAACGACTCCGGCGTGTCGTCGTCGGCGGCCTCGGCCAGCATCCACGGGGCGCACAGCAGGTCGGTGACCCCGGCGTCTTCGAGCCGCTTGTAGAGGTCGAGGTCGGGGAAGGCCTTCACTGCCAGGTAGATGGCGAAGTCCTCGTTCTGCCGTCCGGCCTTGGCCAAGGCGTCTTGGACCATCGCCACCTGGGCGAACGCCTCGTCGGGGAAGGCGGCCCCGGTGTTGATCCAGCCATCACACAGCGTCGAGGCTCGACGCAGCGCCGGCTCGGAGTCGCCACCGCCGAGGATCGGCACCTGCTGGGTGGGCGCAGGGTTCATCTGGCACTCGGGTACGTCGTAGTGGGTGCCGTGGTACTCGACCCAGCCGCCCTGCCACAGGGCCCGCAGCGCCGGGATCATGTCGTCGAGGCGCTTGCCCCGGTTGTGGAAGTCCTGCCCGGTCTGGATGTACTCCTCTTTGCACCAGCCCACGCCGACCCCGAGGCGCACCCGGTTGTCAGACAGAACGGCCGCCGTCCCGACCGACTTGGCCACCGTGATCAGGTCGCGCACGGGGGCGATGTAGATGCCGGTGGTGAACGTCACGTCGGTGGTGATCGCCGCCAGGGAGGAGATGAGACACATCGGGTCGGGCCACTCGGTCTCCTTCTCCCAGAAGGGAGCCCCGTCCGGGGCCGTCGAGTACGTGTACTTGGACTCGAGATCGCGGGGGTTGAAGAGATGGTCGGACAGGTAGACGCCGTCGTAGCCCAACCGGTCCGAGGCGAGCGTCAGCGCTCGGATGTCCTCGAGGGGGAGGAACTGGATTGCTTGGTGGAAGCGCATGGGCCTCGGCTTTCAGGAGTCAGAGGTTCGGACCGGGCAGGACCCGGGATTCAGGCGGAGCAGTACGTCGAGTGGGAGCAGTACGTCGAGTGGAACCAGGACCAGAACGGCAGGGCCAGTCCGAGGACGCACGGGGACCCTGTCAGCCGACCGGGGCCGATGGGGTGAATGCCACGGGGATGTGCTTGACCCCGTTGATGAAGTTGGAGCGCAGCCGCTGCACCTCGCCGTCGAGGTGGATGTCGGGCATGCGGTCGAGGAGGCGGTCGAACATGACCCGGATCTCCATGCGGGCCAGGTTGGCACCGAGGCAGAAGTGGGGGCCTCCCCCTCCGAACGCCATGTGGTTGTTGGGCATCCGACCGATGTCGAACTTGTCCGGGTCAGCAAAGACCGTCTCGTCCCGATTGGCCGACGTATGCCAGAAGACGACCTTGTCGCCGGCGGAGAGCTGCTGGTCACCGATCATGACGTCGGCGATCACCTGGCGGCGGAAGTGCATGACTGGCGACACGTAGCGGAGCATCTCTTCGATGGCCGACGGGAGCAGCGACCGATCGGCCCGCAGGCGCTCCCACTGGTCCGGGTTGTCGAAGAAGGCCACCATCGCACCCGAGATCAGGTTCCTGGTCGTTTCGTTGCCCGCCACCGAGAGCAAGAGGAAGAACATGTCGAGCTCGAGCTGGCTGAGGCTGTCTCCTTCGACCTCGGCCTGGGTGAGGACGCTGAAAAGGTCGGTGTGCGGGTCGAGCCGCTTGGTCTCGCACAGCTGGTCGGCGTAGGCGTAGAGCTCCATGGCGGCCTGGCCCGCTGCCTCGGCGGAGACCTGGAACTCGGGGTCGTCGGCGCCGATCATCCTGTTCGACCAGTCGAAGACGAGGTGGCGATCCTCTTGCGGGACGCCCATGAGGTCAGCGATGACCTGCAGCGGAAGCTCGGCGGAGATCTGCTCGACGAAGT
This sequence comes from uncultured Acidimicrobiaceae bacterium, assembly GCA_903849265.1. Classification (GTDB taxonomy): domain Bacteria; phylum Actinomycetota; class Acidimicrobiia; order Acidimicrobiales; family RAAP-2; genus Bog-756. The sequence goes on along the minus strand of CAININ010000003.1, from coordinate 9,684 downwards.
CGGCTGTCCCCTGCTCGCACACGCTGTCCAAGATGGCATCGGTGGCGACGACCACCTTGGCTTCGAGGTCGCGGATCATCCGTGGGGTGAACCCCTTGGACACCAGGCGCCGATAGCGGGTGTGCATCGGCGGGTCCATGTTGACCATCATCATCCGCTGCTGCTCGATCAGGTCGTTGTCGAAATCGCTGAAGAGGGAGGTCATGGCCGACGAAGAGAAGTGCTCGTAGTCCCGGTTGACCCCGACGCAGTCGTCGAAGCGGGTGACCGCCCAGAACCCGTCGGACTGGCCATCGGGGTCTGGATGCCAGTAGACGGGCGCCTCGCGGCGCAGCTGTGCGAACCACTGATGGGGAACGCCGGCGACGAAGTTCCCCGGGTCGCAGAGGTCGATGTCGGTCAGATCCATGTGGTCTCCCCCTGGAGGAACGCCCGTCCACCCCGCGGCTTGCCGAGCGCGTGGCGCCTGGTAGACCGAGGGAGAGGCAGTGGCGTTACTAGAACGTGTATCAGTTATCATAGGACAGCTGCACCCGGGCCTCCAACGGTACGGAGCCCGGTGGCACGCCGAACGACGGCCCTGATGAGCCAGAGGTGCAGGACGGACACGGTGCGGCAACGCGATCGTGGCCGGGCCCGCACGCCGACCTCAGACGACGCTGAACCGACGGCAACGGAATCGACGTCGACCGACGACCCGAGTGGGCACGCCAACGCCGTGCATGCAGAGGTCGCCAAGTGGAGGGAACCCACGTCATGCATCTGGAAGAGACGCCCGAACAACTGGCACTGCGAGCGGAGCTCCGGGCCTACTTCGCACAGCTCCTCACCCCCGAGGTGCGGCACGCGCTCGACACCGAGACCGAGGGTGGAGAGACCTTCCGCGCCGTCGTGCGCCAGATGGGCAAGGACGGGTGGCTGGGCATCGGCTGGCCCATCGAGTTCGGAGGGCAGGGACGCCCCGCCACCGACCAGTTCATCTTCTTCACCGAGGTCCAGCGGGCTAGGGCGCCGTTCCCCTTCGTCACTCTGTCCACCGTGGGCCCGATGATCATCAACCACGGCACCGAGCAGCAGAAGAAGTTCTTCCTGTCCGGGATCCTCGCCGGCGAGATCAACTGCGCCATCGGCTACACCGAGCCCGAGGCCGGCACCGACCTGGCGTCGCTGCGCACCCGGGCCGTGCTCGACGGCGACGAGTGGGTCATCAACGGCAACAAGATCTACACGAGCGGCGCCGACCAGGCCGACTACATCTGGCTGGCGTGCCGCACCGACGTCGATGCCCCGAAGCACAAGGGCATCTCGATCATCATGGTGCCGACCTCGTCGCCCGGATTCTCGTGCACGCCGATCGTGACGGTGGGAGGCGTGGCCACCACCGCTTCGTACTACGCCGATGTGCGCGTTCCAAAGGACGCACTGGTCGGCGAGCTGCACGGTGGCTGGCGGCTCATCACCGGCCAGCTCAACCACGAACGGGTGGGGCTGGCCGCGGTCAGCGCCCTGGCCTTCCGGCTGTGGGACCAGACTGCTGCGTGGGTCGTCGAGCAGGGGCTGACCGACGTCGGCTGGATCCAGGCCGACCTCGCCCTCACCTACTCGCTCCTCGAGGCGCAGAAGCTGCTGACGTGGAGGATGGCGGCGGCAGTGGGGGCCAACGCCCTCGGGCCGGCCGACTCGTCTTCGGTCAAGGTGTTCGGCACCGAGTCGACCGTCGAGATCTACCACAAGCTCCTCGGGATCGTGGGGTCCGCCGGATACTTGAGCCCGGGCACGCCGGGGGCGGTGCTCCAAGGCGACCTGGAGCGTGCCGGGCGCCAAGCACAGATCAACACCTTCGGCGGTGGGGTCAATGAAGTGATGCGAGAGATCCTGGCTACGGCCGGCCTGGGCATGAAGCGGAGCGCTCGATGACTCAAACGCTCTCGCTCGACGACAAGCTGCAGGCCTTCGTCGGCCAGTCTGCAGGCCCGGCTACCCGGGGACGCCACCCGGTCAATGAGCCGATGATCCACCACTGGGTGGAGGCCATGGGCGACCACAACCCGGTGTACGTGGATGACGAGGCCGCACGGGCCGCCGGCTTCAGCGGGGTGATCGCTCCGCCCACCATGCTCCAGGCCTGGATCATGCGAGGCCTGCGGTCCAGCCTCGAGTCCGACGCTGCCCGCGACGCGGGCAACGCCTCGGTCGACTCGCCCAACGACCAGGTCATGGCCATGCTCGACGGCGCCGGGTTCACCTCGGTCGTGGCGACCAACTGCGACCAGCACTACGAGCGGCCTCTTGTGCCGGGAGACCGGCTTGAGGTCGTCTCGGTCATCGACGCCATCTCGGGGGAGAAGAAGACCGGTCTTGGGGTCGGGCACTTCCTCACCAACCGGCTCGAGTTCCGGGACCAGTCGGGCGACCTCGTCGCCACCATGCTGTTCCGGATCCTCAAGTTCAAGCCGGGGACGGGTGCGGGCGCCAAGCCGGCCGCCGCCACCGCACCCGCAGACGAAGCACCCGCCACCGCACCCGCAGACGAAGCAGCCGCCCCAGCTCGGCCGTTGCGTCCTCGTCCGGCGCTCACCCAGGACAACTCGTTCTTCTTCGAAGGTGCCAAGCAGCACAAGCTGCTGATCCAGCGCTGTGCCGACTGCGGGGTCCTCCGCCACCCCCCTCGGCCGTCGTGCGCTACGTGCCGGTCGTTCGAGTGGGACACGGTCGAGGCATCCGGGAAGGGCACGATCTACAGCTTCGTGGTCAACCACTACCCGCAGGTGCCGGCGTTCGACTACCCGCTGGTGGTCGCCCTGGTCGAGCTCGAGGAGGGGACGCGACTGATCGCCAACGTGTCCGGCATCACCCCCGAGACCGCAGCCATCGGCATGGCCGTCGAGGTCGGCTTCGAGGACTTCGACGCAGATCTCTCCCTTCCGGTGTTCCACCCCGCAGGCGCCACGAGCGCCCACGCAGACGAGACGAGGACGAACTGATGGACTTCACCTTCAACGAAGAGCAGACCGCTGTCCGCGAGGCAGCCGAAGGGATCCTGACCGGCCTGGTCGATTCCGATCGGGTCCAGGAAGTCGAGGCGACAGACGACCGTGTCGACCGTGCCCTGTGGGCCGAGCTGGCCAAGGCTGACCTGCTGGGCCTCGGCATACCGACCGCCGATGGTGGCGGGGGATACGGAATGGTGGAGCTCTGTCTGCTCCTCGAAGCGCAGGGCAAGGTGGTGGCACCGATTCCGCTGTGGGCCACGCTCGTGCTTGGTGCGCTGCCCATCGCCGAGTTCGGTTCCGATGCCCTCCGTTCCGCACTGCTGCCCGGCGTGACTGCTGGAGACGTGATCCTGACCGCAGCGTTGGCCGATGTGGCTGACGACATCGCCGTCGGCGGCCCTGGGCGCCCGTCGGTGTGCGCCGGCGTCAACGACGACGGGTCCCTGGTCATCAGCGGCACCGTCCACGCCGTCCCCTATGCCCACGTGGCCCACCGGGTCCTCGTGCCGGTGGCGACGCCCGACGGCGTGGTCGTGGCCTCCGTCGACCCCCAGGCTGCTGGCGTGACGGTCGAGCGGGCCCTCACCACCAACCGGGAGATCCACCCCCACCTGCACCTCGATGGTGTCGTCGTCGGGGCAGATGACCTGCTGGCCGGCGGCGATGCTGCCCGCGGTGACGAGGTGCTGTCCTGGATCCTGAACCGGGCCCAGACCGGTCTGTGCGCTCTGCAGGTCGGGGTCACAGAATCGGCTCTCGCTCAGACCGCCGAGTACCTGAACACACGCGAGCAGTTCGGTGTGCCCCTGGCCACCTTCCAGGCCACCAAGATGCGCGCCGCGGATGCTGCCATCGACATCGAGGCGATCCGGGTCACGACCTGGCAGGCCGCCTGGCGTCTGGACAACGGGCTGAATGCCGACCGTGCCGTCAACGTGGCGGCCTGGTTCGCATCGGAGTCGGGCCAGCGGGTGGTCTTCTCCACCCAGCACCTCCACGGCGGCATGGGTGCCGACATCTCGTATCCCATCCACCGCTTCTTCCTCTGGGGCAAGCAGATCGAGCTGCTGCTCGGCTCGCCCAGCTCCCAGCTGGCTCGCCTCGGCCGCCAGGTGGCGGCCGGACTGGCGACCGGGCTGGCAGCCACAGAGGCGGTGCCGGCATGAGCGAGGCCATCATCAACAACACGTTCTCGACGACCACTCGGACGTTCGACGAGGTGACGGTCGGGGACGCACTGCCCGAATTGGTCGTCCCGCTCACCCGGACGCTCATCGTGTCGACGGCCATGGCGTCCCGTGACTACCAGGACGTCCATCACGACTCCAAGCTCGCCGTGGAGCGCGGCTCCAAGGACATCTTCATGAACATCCTCTCCACCAACGGTCTGGTCGGCCGGTACGTGACCGACTGGAGCGGGCCCGGCGCCGTCCTCACCGACGTCAACATTCGCTTAGGGGCGCCCAACTATCCGGACGACACCATGACCCTGACCGGGTCGGTCACCGCCAAGGACGAGCCGACCGCGGCCGTCGACGGCAAGGCGGCTGTGGAGGTGACCCTCCGGGGCGCCAACGGCCTGGGCGACCACGTCACCGGAACCGTCCGCCTGCTTCTTCCCGTGGGAGGTGCCCAGTGAGCGGCACCGAGCACTCCTTCGTAGGCAAGACCGCCATCGCCGGAATCGGCGCCACCGAGTTCTCCAAGGAGTCGGGCCGCAGCGAGCTGCGACTGGCCGTGGAGGCCGTCGACCTCGCCTTGCGCGATGCCGGGATCGAGCCGTCCGAGGTGGACGGTCTGGTGACCTTCAGCTCGGACACCAATCCCGAAATCGAGATCGCCCGCAGCCTGGGCATGGGGGAGCTCTCCTTCTTCAGCCGCATCCACTACGGCGGCGGGGCCGGATGCGGCACCATCCAGCAGGCCGCGATGGCCATCGAGTCCGGAGTGGCCGACGTGGTCGTCTGCTATCGGGCGTTCAACGAGCGATCGGGCAACCGGTTCGGTGTCGGCGTGCAGGGTCGGCTCCCGGCCCCCAACGCCGAGACCGCGCACTTCGCCTGGTACGCGCCCCAGGGCCTGCTCACCCCGGCGCAGTGGGTGGCCATGGCCGCCCAGCGCTACCTGCACGTCACCGGCGCCACCTCCGAGGACCTCGGCCGGGTGGCGGTGGCGGACCGCAAGCACGCCGCCACCAACCCGAAGGCGTGGTTCTACGAGAAGCCGATCACCTTGGAGGAGCATCAGGCTTCGCGGTGGATCGTCGAGCCGCTCCACCTGCTCGACTGCTGCCAGGAGACCGACGGAGGCCAGGCCCTCGTCGTCACTTCGCTGGAGCGGGCACGCGACCTTCCGAGCACGCCCGCCGTCATCCGGGCCGCAGCCCAGGGTGCGGGTCCGGGTCAGGAGATGATGACGTCGTACTACTACGACGATCTCACCGTGCTGGGCGAGATGGACGCCGTCGCCCGACAGCTGTGGCAGACCTCTGGACTGTCGCCGGCAGACATCCAGACCGCCGTGATCTACGACCACTTCACCCCCTATGTGCTCTATCAGCTCGAGGAGCTCGGCTTCTGCGGCCGGGGTGAGGCCAAGGACTTCATCCGCAACGGCAACATCGAGCTCGGTGGCGGCCTGCCCGTCAACACGCACGGCGGTCAGCTGGGTGAGGCCTATCTGCACGGCATGAACGGCATCGCCGAAGGTGTCCGCCAGGTCCGAGGCGACTCGGTCAACCAGGTCCCCGATGTCGAGCACGTGCTCGTCACGTCTGGCACCGGGGTGCCCACCAGCGGACTCATTCTCGGGGTCGATCGCTGACCGGGCGGGGGAGCGCCCCCGCCCTGTTAAGCCCCTGTCACTGCCTTGCCCGGTCCTGCCTCGCCCGGCCCCGTCCGGGGACGTCTGGGGCCTGCCGTACCCGTAGCCGTTACCTGTGCCACTTGGTCACGCTGAGGAGACGCGCACCCGGATCGACCGGCCGCCCGGCATACGATGCCCCCTGATCCAATGCTCGTGAGGAGCGCCCGCATGCCCGAAACCCTCCGCAACATGTTCCGCCAGCCCCTTGCGGCAAAGGTGCCCGAGGTGACGCTCCTGTTCTGGGTAGTCAAGATCCTGACCACTGCCGGAGGAGAGGCCGTGTCGGACTACCTGTCTTTGGGGAGCAAGCTCGTCGGCGGCACGGTGGAGGTCGGCCTGTTCGGGATCGGGTTGATCTGGCAGTTCCGGACCCGGCGCTACGTGGCCGCGGCCTACTGGTTCTTCGCCTTCGCCATCGCCATCTTCGGGTGCGGCGTGGCCGACGTCATGCACAAGACGCTCGGGATCCCCTATGCAGGAACGTCGCTCTTCTGGGGAGCGGTGTTGGCGGCCATCTTCGTCGTCTGGTTCCGCATGGAGCGCACGCTTTCGATCCACAGCATCACGACCCAGCGGCGCGAGCTCTTCTACTGGGCAACCGTGTTCGCCACGTTTGCGCTGGGCACGGCCGTCGGCGACTTCACGGCCAATGCCCTCGGGCTCGGCTACCTGGCGTCGGGGATCCTCTTTATGGTGCTGATCCTGATGCCGGCCATCGCGTGGCGCTGGTTCCATCTCGGAGAGATCGCCGCCTTCTGGTGGGCCTATGTGCTGACGCGGCCGTTGGGTGCGTCGTTCGCCGACTACTTCTGCAAGCCGACGTCACACAGCGGCCTCGGACTCGGAGAGGGCCCCACGGCGATCGTGCTGACTGCCGCGGTCGTCATCTGCGTGGCCTATCTCTCGATCGCCAAGAACGACATCCAGCCGCAACTCGAGCAGGCCACGACATGAGGCCGGATCAAGCGAACCGAGCGAACCAAGCGAATCAAGCGAACTGCCCATCGGAATAGTTCAGCGTTCAGCGATGACCCGGTCGAGCTCCTCGATGTCGGCTGGCTCGAGCCGTCGATACGGGCCGTCCTTGCCGGGTCGCCACCACACCGGCTCGGTGCAGTGCCACCCTTCGTTCCGCAGCACCCGCTTGAGCACCTTGGTGGTCGCCGTCACCGGCAGCTCGTCGGTCACGGCGATATAGCGGGGCGCCCACTTGGTGCCCATGTCCGACTCGCCGGCTAGGAACTCGGCGAACCCGGCGGGGTCGAAGGTGCGGCCGTCATGAAGGAGCAGCGTGGCCATGACCTGGTCGCCGACGACTGTGTCGGGCACGGCGTAGACCGAGGCCAGGACGACGTCAGGATGGCGCTGCAGGATGCCCTCGACGGGTGCGGAGGCGAAGTTCTCCCCATCGACCCGCAGCCAGTCGTAGTCACGGCCGCCGAAGTAGAAGAAGTCGTCCTGGTCGCGGTAGGCGAGGTCGCCTGTCCAGTACCAGCCGTTCTTGACCCGGGCCTGCTCGGCTTCGGCGTTGTGCCAGTAGCCCTCGAAGCCGGTGGCCCCGGTTTCGCTGACCATCTCGCCGATGGCCTCCTCGGCATTGAGGAGGCGTCCGTTCTCGTCGAACAGCGCCCGGGGGCACTCCTCTCCGGTCTCGGCGTCGACGATCTTGGTACCCGGCATGGCACGCCCGAGCGCGCCACGGGGGGTATCGGGGGTGCGCTGGACGGCGGCGCCGCCCTCGGTCGAGCCGTATGCGTCCTGCACGGTGCAGGCGAAGCGCTCCGAAAAGCGAGCGACGTCGGCTTCGGCTGCTTCGTTGCCGAAGCAGCGCCGCAGGGTGTTCTCCGAGTCATCGGGGTGCTCGGGAGTGGCCAGGATGTACGACAGGGGCTTGCCGACGTAGTTGAAGTACGTCACCCCGTAGCGGCGGACATCGACCAGGAACTGGGACGCGCTGAACCGCTCACGCAGAGCGGCGGTGGCGCCGGATGCGAGGGCCGGGGCCCATCCGGCCATCAGCGCATTTGAGTGGAAAAGCGGCATGGCCAGGTAGCACACGTCGTCGTCGGTGAGCGCGAACATCTGGGCGACGATGGACCCGATGCGGGCGAGGCGCCCCTGGCTGCACAAGCAGGCCTTGGGTGCGCCGGAGGTTCCCGAGGTGAAGAGCAGGAGGCCGAGGGTGTCCTCGGTCACTCCCACCGAGGCTTGGTCGGGGAGCGGGCTTCCGGCGACGGACGCCAGGAGTGCGCCGTATGCGGTGGTGGGGTCGACGTCGCCCGATGCGTCATCGACCACCAGGATCCGCTCGGGCGGCAGGGCCGGGCCGAGGTCGTGGCCTTTGACCAGTTCCCGGTAGGTCGGATTGGTGACCAGGAGCTGGCACTCGGTGTGGGACAGGTCGCGGGCGAGTTCGTCACCCCGGTGGGTGGGGTTGCCCCCGACTACGACGGCGCCGGCAAGTGCGGCACCGCCCATCCAGAAGACGTACTCGGGGATGTTGTCCATGAGTAGGGCCACATGGAAGGGACCCGGCTGGCGCAGTTCGAGCAGCAGAGCGGCCCGTTCGGCCTGCTTACTGACGACCTCAGCGTGTGTCCATGTGCGGTCGGAGAAGGCGAGCCCGACGCGGGTGTCACCGGCCCGGTCGCGGATCAGCTGCTCGATCGTGTCCATGAGGCCCCCTTGGGTGAGTGGTCGACAGGCGAGAGTACGCCGAAAGTGGGTGCCCAAGGTCCACTTGCTGAAGACCTAGGCACAAATCTGGAACACGTTGCAATTTATCAGGGCCGCTGTTACCGTTCGGACGTTCGATTCGCGTAGTGGGAGGGGTCTCTGTCATGGAGTTCGGAATCTTCATCAACGGGTACCTCCCCGGACCGGCGTCCCGTGACACCGATGCCGAGCACCTGATGCTCGAACGAGAGATCGAATATGGCATCAAGGCGGACCTCTACAACTGGAAGTACGCCTGGTACGGCGAGCACCACGGTCTGACGGAGTACTCCCACCTTTCGGCTCCCGAGGTCGCCATCGGCTACGTGGCCGCACGGACTTCGCGCATCCACCTCGGAACGGGCATTAACAGCCTCAGCCCGCGCAAAGAGCACCCCGTCCGCTATGCCGAGCGTGCGGCGATGCTGGACCACGTCACCCGCAACCGGTTCGAGTGGGGCACCGGCCGCGGTGCCGGCAGTCATGAGATGAAGACGTTCAACATCATGGACAAGGACTCGACGAAAGCGGAGTGGAACGAGGTCGTCCAACAGATTCCGCGGATGTGGGAGCAGCGCGACTACATGTACGAGGGGGAGAGCTTCACCGTCCCCACTCCGCACAACGTGCTCCCGAAGCCCTACGGCAAGGGCCACCCACCCATCTGGGTCGCCTGTGGCAACCCCGGCACCTTCACCACGGCAGGGGAGATGGGCATCGGCGCCATCGCCTTCAACTTCGAGCCGGTCTTTTCGCTCAAGGGGCGGATCGACTCCTACAAACAGGGCATCGCCAACTGCACCGAGCCGATCGGTCAGTTCAAGAACGACAATGTGATGATCACCAACTCTGTGATCTGCATGGCCGACCGTGACCGGGCGCGCGAGATCGCACTGCGGCACTACCGGGGGTACCTGTACTCGCTGGTCTGCCTCTACCACGACACCATGCCGAAACCCGACTACGCCCCCACTTGGCCCGAGTCGATCTCCGGCGTCGGCGACCTCGATACCTTGGACCAGCTCATCGAGCAGGGGTGGCTGCTGTGTGGGAATCCCGAAGAGGTAACCGAGCAGCTCGAGCGCTACCAGTCGGTCGGCTGCGACCAGGT
>CAININ010000002.1 GCA_903849265.1 uncultured Acidimicrobiaceae bacterium | reverse complement strand
CGCACCTCATCCGTGCGTCCCGTCGTTCAGATTCCCGAGCCATGCCATCCCTCGTACTTTCTCCGCGTGCACGCGGCATTCCGACCGCCGGGACCGTTGCTGGCGTGACGGGCCAGCCGGTGATCCACAGGTCTCCCTGGGTGCATCGGCACGTTTCCCGCAGACCTGAACCCCGGGTTCAGCCCCGATGATCCGACCGTACCCGGCACCGACCTCTCCACTCGGTACCCTGAGGGATGGTCACCGAGCGGATCGACCCGGTTGCGGTCCTGACCCCCGTCGTCGTCGGCCCCCGACCTGGACGGATCGCGTCGGACCGCGCCGGCTCTGTGGGGCTCGACACCTCCGACGTCGTCCTTCCTTGGATCCTGGGTATCGCGACCCTCATCGCCCGGCTGGCCACTGCCGCCTCCGGGCCCACCGACTGGGACTCGACCCAGTACGCCGCAGCCGTCGCCCGCTTCGACGTGACCCACGGGCGGCCGCAGCCTCCTGGCTACTTCCTCTACGTGGTGACCGGGCGCTTGGTCCACGCCACAGGGATCGGCGTCATCGACTCCCTGGTACTGATCTCTGCTGTGGCCTCCGCAGTAGCTGTCGGTCTCGTTGTCATAGCTGGTCGGGACCTCGGCGGACGGTGGGTCGGGCTCGCTGCCGGCTTGATCGTGGCCACGTCCCCGTTCGTGTGGTTCAGCGGATCCATCGTCTCCACCTATTCGTTCGACCTCATGGTCGCGCCGCTGCTCATCATCTTGGCGTGGCGGGCCCGACCGCACACGTGGCACGGGGCTGGCGCACTGGTGACGCTCGCACTGGCGGCCGGCTTCCGGCAGTCCGCTCTCCAGGCCTTCGCATTGCTCGCCCTGGTGGCAGTGGTGGGATCCGTCCGCCGGGTGCGCCAGGGGGTGGTGGCTGTGGCAGCCGGGGCAGTGGCGTTCGGCGCCTGGTTCGTTCCGATGGCACTGTCCCAGCCCGGCGGACTGCCGGCATGGATTCGTGCAACCCGGATCGAAGTGCAGGGGGCCGCTCATGCGACCTCGATCTTTTCCACGGCATCAGGTGGGGCGACCAACCTCGGAACATTCGCCGGATACACCACGCTTGCGCTCGCCCCCCTGGTGGTCCTCGCCCTCCTGGCTGGGTGCATCCTCGCCATCCGCGCCCTCTCCGGGGCGATCACTGAGCGTCCGAAACATCAAGACGGTCCGGTCCATCGGCATAGTGGGGACGATCCGTCATGGATTCGGCCGTGGTTCCAGTCCCGCACGGTGATCCTCCTGGCGGCCATCGCTCCTCCGATGGCACTTGTTGCGTTGCTGGAGTTCGCCAAGTCTGGCTATCTCCTCGCCTATCTTCCTGGTGCCGTCATCGCCCTTCTCCTCGTGCCCGGTGCCGTGATCGGCACACGAGCCTCGAGTGACCAGCGCCGATCCGATTCCACTTCGGGTGCGTGGCTGGCGCTGGCATCGCTATCCGTCGTCGCCATCGCCATCGCGGGGGCGGATCGATTCCTCCATGCCTCCGGTGTCCTCCCGGTGGCCGCGACGCAAACGGACAACGGCCTGTGGATCACGCAGGCCCGGCATCAAGCTCCCTACCCGGCGACCTGGTCGGATATCCGATCGATGGATGCGATCAACGTTGCGCTGGCCGGCCTCGCTCCCCGCGTGCGCTCCGATCGGGACGTCGTCGTAATCGACTCCGTCGATGGAGGGGACACCTTCTATCGCAACGCCGGATGGGCGCTCCCCCTCGACCGGGTGGCGCTGGTCGTGCCGGGAGCTGCCATCTACAACCAGCAGCACGGTTCGCTCTATTACACGCAGCGGCGGACAGTGCCGGTGGGCCCGGGCGGCAGCGTCTACCTGATCGCCCCGCCCAGCCTCCCCGGACTCGCCCAGGCCGCCCAGGCGGGCCATGTCGCACTAGTCCCGCTGACCCCGACCATCGCCGCCTACCGAGTGTGGAGGATCAGCCCAGGGGCAAGCATCCTCGGCGTGCGCGTGGTCGCATCCGACGGACCGCGTCCGCTCGGCTCGGGCCTGGGGTCCTGACGGCGGGGTCGCCCTTACGTGCCCTCTGGGCTGTTTGACGCCCGAGTCGTCCGCTGCTCAGCCCGAGCCACTACGGACTCGACGAACCCGGCATACCGATCGATCACGTGCGGCCACCGGAACCGCTCGTCGACATAGCGGCGCCCTCGCTCCCCCAGCTCGCGACGCAAGGCGTCGTCGCCGACCAGGCGGTCGACCGCCACCTCGAACTCGCCGTACCCGTCGAAGGTGACTCCTCCGCCCGACCGTCGACAGTGCTCGACGGTGGCGGCGCACCGAGCATTCACCAAGACGGGCGTCCGGGCGCTCCAGGACTCGGCCACCACCAACGAGAACGCCTCCCACTCCGAAGGGGAGACCAACGCGGCCGCTCCAGCCAGCAGCTCCCACTTCACCTGGTCGGAAACCGACCCGAGCACGTCGATGTCCGGATGCGCTGGTGGTCCATCGATCACCGGTCCGGCCAGCACCAGCCGGAGCGGCCCCGGGTGCCGCTCTTTGTAGCGAGCGAAATAGCCGGAGAGCAACGTGGTCCCTTTGTGACTGTCGACACGACCCAAGCAGAGCAGATACGGCACATCAGGGTCGCCGACACTCGAGCGGGCTGGATCGCTGCCCTCCGCACTTCCGACGGTCCCCTCGGTCAGGTCCGGGTCGTCGACGCCGAGCCCCAGCAGCAGCTGGTGATGACTGGCCACCGGGAAGGTGCGCTCCACCAGGTGGCGTTCGGCGTCCGTCTGGAACACCAGGGCGTCGGCCGCCTCGAACACCTCCGGAAAGATCGGCAGGTACAGTGCCGGCTCGTCGTGCGCTGCCGGGTGGAGGAT
>CAININ010000001.1 GCA_903849265.1 uncultured Acidimicrobiaceae bacterium | reverse complement strand
GGCCTGGAGCGTTCAGCTCAACAGGAGTTCGGGGAGCTCGCGCACCGATCCGAGCAGATGGGTGTGGGGCGCCTCGGCTAGCTCCTCGGCCGAATGGGCCCCGGTCAGCACTCCGGCCACGATCGAGGCACCCGACCGCATTCCGGCGATCAGATCACTCGTCGTGTCGCCGGCCACCGCTACCTCGGCAACGTCGTCGATCCGCAGGCGGAGCACGGCGGTCAGGATCATGTCGGGCCAAGGTCGGCCCCGGCCGGCGTCTGCGGGGGAGAGGGCCAGGTCGACCAGCCCATCCCACCCGAGGGCCCCGATGATCCGGTCACGGGTCGCAGGAGAGAACCCGGTCGTGAGACAGATACGCACCCCCCCGGCACGCAGCGCAGCGAACACATCCTCGGAACCAGGCAGGGCGGCCACTTCGCCGCGGTCGACGGCCTGATCGAACGCGGCCTCGAAGGCGGTGTTGGCCGCTTCGGCTCGGTGGCGGTCGCCGCCGAGGAGCTCGGTGAAGACGGTGATCTTCGACTGGCCCATGGTGCGACGGATGTAGGCGCCGGGGTCGTCCATGAGATTGCCCGCGGTGAGCCCGACGGCGTCGAGGGCGGCCTGGAAGGCCTCCTCGACGGCTCCTTCGTCGGCCACGGTGGTTCCGGCCATGTCGAGCGCGGCAAGACGGATGGGTGCGGTCATCTAGTCAGCTCTTTCCAGGTCTCTTCGGCGATGGCGGGGGAGAGGGTCATGCCCCGCCCGGCCGGTCCGGTCACGATTACCACGCCCGTGTCGACTGTGGTCCGGTAGTACAGGCGTTCATCGGTGACCCCGGTGTAGACGCCGGCCCACCGCCGCACGATCGGCGGCAGGCTCCATCCGAGGACGGCTTCGGCCCGGGCCCGCAGATCGTCGTAGAGGTGCTCTTCGACGGCGAAGTCGAACGGCTCGTCGTAGCTGTGCGTGTCGCCGATGGTGAGGCCGCCGCCGGCTCGCTGGACGAGCAAGAGCTGCATGCCCCACTCTGAAGTCGAGGTGGCCGGTTGGGGCAGGGCGTCGCGGCCGGGCAGGGCGAAGGCCGGGTAGTACCGCATGGAGTCGGCGTCGGCCAGGGCAGTGGTGAGGCGCTCGTCGGCGGGTGCGGTCTGCATCATCTGCAGGCGACAGCGTCGGAGGGGTGCGGCGGCCAGGGTGGCCCCGATACGGCCGCCCAAGCCCGAGAGCCGGTCGCCGATGCAGAGCACGACGGTGGATCCCTCGTGGCGGCCACCGAGCTGGTCGATGGCTACGGCGGTGCCGTCCGAGGTGGTCTCCACGTCGACCACCTGGCGACGGGGGAGCCACGTGTAGCGGCCGGTGGCCTGGAGGGTGACCCGCAGGGCTCCCAGCACCATGCCGGGCTCGACGATCGCATCGCGGGTGCACCGGAGGCCTCCGAGCAGGTCGCCTCGGACAGATGGGTTGGCGGCCCGGACCCCGGCGGGGTCGAGGAGCTCGAAGCCCCGCCGCTCGGCGTCTGGCTGGGCGGCCGCTTCGGCCATCAGGGCCAGCTCTTGTTCATGGCGGGCGATGGTGATCGATCCGTCGGGGCGGAAGCCGACGGCGGGGGAGTGGGACGCGATCTGCTCCCACAGCTCGCGAGCCCGCACGGCCAAGTCGAGTTCGGGACCGGCGGCTCGGCCGCTCACCCAGACGAGTCCGAAGTTGCGCACCGAGGCCCGACGGGGGCCGGCGTCCGCTTCGAGGTGGACGACCTCCCATCCACGGCGACAGGCCTCGAGGGCGTGCATAGTGCCGAGGACGCCGCCACCGACGATGACTACCCGGTGCGCGTCCATGGGACGATCGTAGCGAGGGTTGGGAGGGGGTCTTGGCTGCGGTTCGGGTGCGTGTGAGCGAGGGTCGAATCGGCTGGGGATCGGGGTTCGGAAGTGGTTCGGAAGTGGTCCGGAAAGGGTCCTGCGACGGGGGTCCTCGGAGTCGGCTAAATTGGCGCTTCGCCCATTCGGGGGTAGCTCAACCGGCAGAGCGCCAGACTCTGAATCTGGAGGTTGGAGGTTCGATCCCTCCCCCCCGAGCAGACACAGTGACCTCTCGGGGGAGTTGTGGAACATCGTCCTCGCGGCGGTGGAAGTACCGCCCCCTCGGGGGCGTCATCACGGGTCGCTGCGTGCAGCGGCCCACAGGGTCCCATCGTCTAGCGGCCTAGGACACCACCCTCTCAAGGTGGGAACACGGGTTCGAACCCCGTTGGGACTGCTCTGTGTATTGCCTGGTCATGGGCGTGATGGAGGTTTCGACCTCTACCCCCTGGGCCAACTTCTTCCGTCCCTTGTCCGTCTGTGCTTTTTCGGGTACGAGTGAGATGGCCGCTGGAGACGGTACCGCAGCCATCATTGTGGCCCGTTGATTGCCGACCCCGTTACTGTTCAGAAGCGTAGGGCGCTTGCAGTCCCTTGATCATCGGGAAGTGACGCACGTTCGTTGTCAGCAGGGCGGCGCCGATCACGGTCGCGGTGGCGGCGATCAGGTAGTCGATGGCATCGATGCCACTGAACGCCCGCCGATATTCGGCCGCCATGGAGCCAGCCAATCTCGTGATCTGTTCGTCGACCGGCACCCAGGTCAACGCATCCATGAACAACTCGGTGGACTCGAGTTCGTCTGAACGCATCCCCGCAAACAGTTCGAACCGGCTGAGTTCACTCGCCAGGATCGGCTCACCGTCTTCGATCAGTCGCTCGAGGAGCCAGGTGGCGCGATGGTCACCTCGGAGGTGATCGATGGCAATGCTGGTATCCAGAAGCTTCACGTGGAGCGAACTCGATCCAGCCGGTCGTTGACATCGCCTCGAATGGAATCCACGAATTGCGCACCGGTCTGAGGGGTCGCAGCCCAAGACCCAGCAGACGATCGGAGCGCATCGAGTCGCGCCGCCACGGTCCGTTCCCCGTACTGGGCCCGGATGGCTCGGCGGATGAGTTCGGAACGACTCGCCCCCGTCCGCGTTGCCGCGGCCTCCAGCGCTTCCACCTCTTGCTCGTCCAGGTAGATCTGAGTCCGGTGCACGACATCACTATACATCGGATGATGTTGGACCTACCTAGTGATCGCATCGACCCATGAACGTTCCGGTATCGATGCCGAGGAGGGTCACGGGTCCCTTCGCCATCCCATCTGAGCGAAGTGCGGAAGAATCTCCACCATGACCACCGCAGACTTCACGCCTTCGGTCGACATCCGTCGGGCCGAAAGCCGCTTCGCCACCGACTTCGGATGGCTGGACTCGAAGCACTCCTTCGCCTTCGGCCACCACCGGAGCCGCACCAACGTTCATCACGGGCTCCTCTTGGT